>JBFLXP010000111.1:0-9025 GCA_040757315.1 Nitrospirota bacterium | reverse complement strand
GGCTTCTTCTATTTCTTTGTGGATCTGGCCGCCGAAGGTATGCATGCTCGACGGATTGCCGTACAGTTCCCTCAAATAAGGCAGCATTGCTTCGAGAACTTCAGGTGCTACCGCCGTAGTCGCATTATTGTCGAGATAGATTGTCTTCATTCCGTCCGCACTCATCACTGCGTCTCCACAATTAGATCATCGCTCACAAGCTCTCTCAACTTCGCCTGTATACCTTCTACCGTCATGCCGGATTTGACGCAGCCGGAACACATTCCGCGGAAGGCGATGATCACTTTGTTTCCGTCGATGTCGACCAGCTCCACGTCTCCGCCGTCAGCCTGGAGCCCCGGCCTTATCTCGCTCTCGATCACCTCCTGGATCAGGGCGATCTTCTGAAGGTTGGTAAGCTTCTTCGGTCTGACGGGCTTCTCGGGAATCTTGAGAGACCAGAGGTCCCTGAGGATCGCCTCGATATCGCTCCTACACTCGCCGCATCCTCCGCCGGCTTTCGTGTAATCGGTGATCTCGTCGACGGTCGTCAGGTGATTCTCCATGGCGACCTTTCTAATTTTCTCCTCCGTCACGTTGAAGCACTCACAGACAACCTTCCCCTCCTCTTCGACCGCAATGGGGATTCCGCGGTAATTCGCAACGGCGGCTTCGAGGGCCTCTTTGCCCATGACAGAACAGTGCATCTTTTCCTTCGGAAGTCCGCCGAGGAAGTCCGCTATATCCTGATTCGATATTTTCAGGGCATCGTCAACCGTTTTTCCTTTGATGAGCTCAGTAAGGGCGGACGAGCTTGCTATGGCACTGGCACAGCCGAAGGTTTGAAACCTGGCATCGGTGATTTTACCGGTTTCCTTGTCGATCTTGAGTGTGAGCCTCAATGCGTCGCCGCAGATAATGCTGCCCACTTCCCCGACCGCATCGGGATTTTCGACTTCTCCGATATTCCTTGGTTTTAAGAAGAACTCTCTGACTTTCTCGGTATATTCCCACATGAGCTTAATTTAAACAAAGCAGCGGAGGAAATGTCAATTTTCATTTCCGTACAACAAGCACGGGAATTCTCGATTCCTTGCTGATTACGCCGAAAGTCACGCTCCCTATTACAGCGGCCTTCAAAGCGCTCCTGCCGTGGGAACCGATGACGATCAGATCCGCTTTTGACTTATTGGCCTCCTTGATGATCTCTTCCACCGGATGACCGGAACGAGTAATTTTTTTGGCGGGGACTCCTTCTTTCATGCAGATCCGTTCCGCCTCCTCAACGTACGATTCGGCCGCCCGTTTCAGAAGGTCTTCAATCGGCTCCATGAGCCGAGCAGGCCCAGCGGGAACCGCCTGTTTAATAAACATGCTCTTGTCGATTACGCTCAACAGGATCAACTGAGCGCCGCTCTGTTTGGCAATTCCGACCGCATATTCGATTGACTTCTTTGCCGGTTTCGAACCGTCTGTGGGAACAAGAATTTTTGTGAACATGGCATCCTCCCTTTCTGTATTCCCAAATCCAGCTATACCTGTAGTGAACCGCTGAGCTATGCGTCGTTGCGAGCACCCATAGGTGCGCGGCAATCTCATCGGAAAAGACCAGATTGCTTCGTTTCACTCGCAATGACACTTCTTATCGCTGGATCTGGGTATTTCATAAATAGTATCAAAAACAGACGGATGTTGACGAAATAATCTCTCTTTGCTCTAATTGATGTATAGGCGCGGATGAAATCAGGAATATGATTTAGTGAACAGGAGTGTATGATGGAGGAGAAAATTAAGTGTCCACGGTGCGGTTTTGAACAGCCTCCCACTGCCGACTGCAGGAAGTGCCAGGTAAATATTCCAAAGTATATCGAGATCCGGAAGCGAAGGCATATCGTCCCGGGCAAACTGAGGGGGAGAGACGAAACCGCTCGACCGGAGGCGAAGGATATCCCGAAGCCCGGGGAAGGAATCCCTTCGAAAGAGCCGGCGGCAGCCCCCCGGCTTGAGACGGCAGGGGAAATGTCGGGCATAGGCGATTTATTCGGACGTTCGTGGGAGATGTTCAAGTCCCGATTCGGTACTCTCATAGTCCTTTATCTTTTTTCCGGCTTGTTCCTGGCTATCCCTTTAGCGCTTTTCTTCGGAAGCGGCTACCTCTTTTCACTTGTCTTGGCGGACAGCGGACGTTTTCTCGTAGGGATTGGTGGCTTCATCGGCGGAGCCATCGGTCTCATCGGCATGACATGGGGTTTCGCCGCTTTCATCCATGCGATCGTAGATGAGACTCTCGGAATAGGAGACTCCCTTCGAAGGGCATGGCGGTCGGTCGGTTCTTTCATCTGGCTGTTCACGCTTTGGAGTTTCATTGTGGGAGGCGGCTTTCTCCTACTTATCATCCCGGGCATCATCTTCAGCGTCTGGTTCGCCTTTTCACAATTCATCCTTGCCGAGGAAGACGTGAGGGGGATGAACGCGCTCCTCAAGAGCAAAGAATACGTGAGAGGCTTGTGGTTCGATATCTTCCTTAGACTTTTCGTCGTCTGGCTCATATCGGCTGTTATAGGAATGGTTCCGCTGATAGGGTTCATTCTGTCCATCCTTCTTATGCCTTTTATGATGATCTTTGTGTATCTGATCTACCTGGATATGAAGGATCTCAAGGGAGATGTCGATTATGTGTCGTCCTCCGGGGAAAAGACCAAATGGCTCGGCGCTGCAGCCCTCGGATACGTCGTCGCGCCTCTCATCGTCATCGGCATTCTCGGCACAACGTTCATGACATCCCTTTTCCTACTTTCGAACATATTGAAATCCAAGGATCAATCCACAACAATCCCTTTTCAGCCTCCCGGACTTGCTCCTTCGAAGCCGGATGAAACTCCCTATCCGCAGGGTCCGGAGTCTGCCCCTGGAACAACACGGGAAACCGGGCAGATGGCGCTTCCTGCGGAAGAAGAAAGACCGAGAGATGTCATGGTCTATATTTATTCGCTCAATTATAAGGGCTCGGTCAGGCTGAACGGGGATGAGCTTTACGAAATCAAGGGAGAACAGGACATGAATTACAACTTCTCCGGCGGCGGGAAATTCAGATACGGAGAAAACGTTATCGATGTCGATTATGCCTCCCTTCCAAATTCCTGGAAGACGGAATTGAAGATCAAAGTATATAAATACGACTGGAATACCGGCAAAGAGACCGTGCTCGAAGAATGGGTGATGACGGACAAAGGCGGAAGAAAGAGTTTTCAGGTGGCAATAAGCAGATAAAGTCTTGGCTATTTGTTGACCGAGATTCGGGGACAATGTAGGGATGTGGCTCAATTTCTGAAGCAGATCACGGGTTATCTCGATGAGGCTGGAGACGAAGCGGAGGCCTCACTTATGAATTATCAAAAACACTGTAATCAAATAAAGGTTCGCACATAAAGAAGGTAGTTTATCTGGCTTCAGAAATTAAGCCACATCCCTTATCCGAAGAAAATCATGAAATATGCTTAAACTCCTCTCTCTTCCGGGCCGAAAATGTATTTGTGCAGTTGAAGATTAAGCCTTGCGGGAAGTCTGTCCTCTATCATCCATCCGCAAAGATCACGGGGAGAGAGAATGCCGAATGCCGGAGACATAAGGACGCGGGATCGTTCGAGCAGATTGTGAGCTCCGATAATATCCTTTGCCCATTCATAATCACGCCTGCCGGTAAGGACAAATTTCACTTCATCCCGCTTCTTGATTATGTCGAGGTTTGAGAAATCCATTTCGCTGTCCATTCCGCTGCCGGGAGTCTTGATGTCGAGTATTACAACAGCCCTTTTATCGACGTTCCTGATACTCCGCGAACCGTTTGTTTCCACGAGTACCGTGTGTCCCTCACTCAAAAGTCGTTCCGCGAGATCATGTACTCCTTCTTGAAGAAGCGGTTCTCCGCCCGTTATCTCGACGAGATCGATTCCCGCCCGGGCCGTTCGGGCCACGATCTCGTCAACCGACAATTCCGCCCCTTCTTCATAGGCATATTTCGTGTCGCAATAGGAACACCTTAGATTGCAGCCCGCGAGCCGTATAAAAGTGCAGGGCAATCCGGCATAGCTGGACTCTCCTTGGATGCTCGTGAAAATTTCACAGATTTTCACTATAGACACCCTTCAAAAACTGTCATTCCGGCTTGTCCGGAATCTCTCTCGCCCACGCATCGAAAGAAAGATTCCCGTCAAGCGGGAATGACAACAAAACAACCTTGAAGCGCGTTTCTTCTAAGGAGTCTCCTTTTCCTTCTGAGCCTTTAATTCCTGGATCCACTCTTTGATCAAAGACTCTATGCGACTCCGGCTTTCAGGCGAAATGTCCTGAAGCGGATCATACGACAGTTTCCGCGAGACGGGCTTCAGAATCATATAGCCATCATCCGACCAGATGACGCCTATTTCTCCCTGCGGCAGATAACGGATCTTGTCTTTGATCCTCTCTTCGAGCTGCCGGTATGGAATTGTCCTGTGATTCATCAGGTCGGGATGCAGATCGTATATCTCTTCAAAAGGCACTCCCTTCCTGGCATTCTCCTGAAGTTCCGTAGCTATGACGATCTTTGCGTATCTGTCACCCTCTTCGTACTTGACGATGAGAGATTCAACAACTTCTTCTCCGGGACCATTCTCCAAACGCACTTTGACATACTCACCGACTGTAAGAAATCGTTCCAGACTCTCCCGTTGCTTCACATTCAATTTATGCCGCTCAACGAGTCCCTTCAGTTTGGCAGAATCCGGAGCCACGTTGAGACTTCTCGCCTTTTTGTAAAGAAGTCTCTCGTTTTCTTCATTTTCTTCACCGTCTTTACCTCTCCACGGCACATAGACGATCCCCAATTTCTCAAGCATTCCGGCGGTATCTTTCTCCCCGACCGAAGCTGCTTCCTCTGCGCCGGATTTTCTCTCAGCGGGCCCGGAATGAGCCTTATCTTTGTTTTCCGCAAGAGTATCCGGTGGAGCTTCTCCCTTAGTCCCGACGACTCCGATTTTCCCCTGCAGTTCCTTGAGCTGCCTCGCCTGTTCTTCACTCTGATCTCTCAACGCGTCACGTTCCTTGATCAGATCCGATACCGTCCGGTCTCTCTGTTCGAGTTCCTGAAGCCGCACCCGGAGTTCCTCCGCCTTCTTCCTCTCTTCGTCCGGCACTCCGGTCAGGACGTCCCCCTCTTCCACGGACTTTGCAAGATCCTGGGCTCCGCTGTTCGATCTGTTTTCCGCTTGTTCGATTTCTCTTATTCTATCCTGCAAGCGGGCTATCGTTTTGTCCTTTTCATATATTTCTTTTCCAAGATCCTCGCTTCCCTTGGAGGTCTCGCTTGTGTCGGATCGGGCAGAACCCTCCGTATCCTTCACCGTCCTGCCCGGATCTTCCGTCTTCTTTGTTTCGGTCTCCAGTCTGCGTTTCAGAGAATCCCTCTCTTTCACAGCGTTTACCAGTTCCTTCTCCAACTCATTTTCTCTCTCCCGAAGATTCTCACCGCTTTTCACCAGGGCTTTCTCTTTCTTTTCGAGTTCTGCAATCCGCTTCTGCAACTCCTCTTTCTTTTTCTTTTCTTCGCTTGACTGAACCCTCAGCTTATCGAGTTCTTCAGAAATATCTTTCAGCATCTTCTCCTGAGTCCGGAGCTTCTTTCTCTCCTCCTTCAACTGCTTTTCCGGCGACCCGGTTTCCTTCTTCCCTTCTTCCGGCTGTCCGGCGGGAGTTTCTACCGCACTTGTTTCAGCCTTACTGATTATTTCCATTTCGCCGTGAAGATGCGATATGTACGGACTGTCGGGGAACTTTTGCTCAAGTTCGGAAAAAACGATTCTTGCCTCTCCGAAATTCTTCATCTGCATATAAGACTTTCCGAGCCAGAAAAGAGCGGCGTCACGCGCAGAACTGCCGGGAAATTCCTTGAGAAAGGCCGTGAACTCCTGAACAGCCTTTTCCGGCTGATAAGAGAGGTAGTACTCATACCCTTTGTTAAAGAGATCGGCCTCCCTGCTCGAACCGTCGGCGGCGACCGCGGTTAGCAGCATGAGAAAAACCAATGCCGTTGTGATTATCCCTGATTTATTGTTACCGAAGTCTTTTCCCATAGCGTCTTCATCCATTCATTAAACAACTTTTCTTTCTTCTGTCTGAAAAGTATGCCGTATATTTCACTTTTAGCACCGTCGAACGTCTTGAGCTTTTCATCAGTCGTATCGACCACGAGGAGAATGTAGACCCCTTCACTGACCCAGACGGGATCGCTGATCTCATTCTTCCCCATCCTAAACGCTTTTTCTTCAAGAGGGGATATCAGCGTACCTCTCGTAAACGTCCCCAGTTTTCCCCCCTGGCTCTTCAGCGGCTCGTCCGAGTATTTCTGCACGAGCATATCAAAATCCTCCCCGCTCTTCAGCAAAGAGACGATATCGAGAGCCCTTCGTTTGAGATCGGTCAATTCGGTGACCGATGCCCCTTCCCTCAGTCTGATGAATATGGCCTTCACTTCTCTGGCCTCGCGGGTGATCAGATAATCAGCCCTGTGCTGGGCGTAGTAGTTTTCGATCTCATTGTCTTTTATGAATATCTTCGAGTCAACCTCCGCCTGAACCAGCTTCGTCATTACGATTCTGTCTCTCGTGCTTTTTCGATACATATAAAGCGTCAATCCTTCTTCTTTGAGCCCTTTTTCCAGGTCCTCACGGGATATCCCTTTCCCTTTAATGAACTCCTCGATTGCCATATCTATCTCTTCATCCCCGGCTTCGAGACCTCTCTTTTTGGCCTCCGATAGGATCATCCTGTCCTCAATAAGGTCCTTCAAGACCTGCTCGTCTACATCACCCGGATTGTCGTAAGCGCCAATCCCTCCGGTGAATCTCAGATAGTCGGCATAAGTGATTATCTCGTCGTTCACCGTTGCGAGTATCCGGTCGACGATGATCGCAAAGGTCGGATGGGAATGAAGGGTGAGCGCCAGCATGAAGAAGAGAACCAACAGAATATTTGCGTTCTTTTTTCTACTCAAAACCAGAATCACCTTTCCTGCCGAGCTTTCCCAATACTTTTAGTGCATCATCCCAGGTGAGCCACTTGTCCTTCGGATTCCGTATGAGATAGGCGGGATGAAAAGTCGGCATCACGGGAATTCCCCGGAATTCGAAGAACTTCCCCCTCGCCGCCGTGATCTTCAAACCCGGGTTTCCGGTCAGAGCTGAAGCGGATATTCTGCCGAGCGCCACGATGATGCCCGGCCGGATAATCTCGATCTGCCTTTCAACGAATCTCCTGCAGGTTTCGATTTCATCCATTTCCGGGTCACGGTTCATCGGAGGCCTGCACTTCACGATATTGGCTATATATACGTCTTCCCGTTCAAATCCCATCTTCCTGATCAGCCGCGTAAGCACCATCCCGGCGTCACCGACGAAGGGCCTTCCCTGAAGGTCCTCTTCCCTGCCCGGCGCCTCTCCGATGAACATGAGCCGAGCATCCGGATTGCCCTCCCCGAAGACGATTTTTGTTCTCTTTCCGGAAAGCTTGCAGCGGCCGCAGTCGCCCATCTCTTCGCGCAAAGTGCGCAGAGCGGACCCTCTGTCGCCATCCTTGACTGCCGGCCATCGACCGCCGACGGTCAGTTTTATGGGCAGACGCTCAAATCCAAGCGCATCGTAAAACTTCAGGACTTCTTTTATATCATTGATCACTCTTGCCATTTGAGCATGCCTTGCTGAGATATTCAACCTGTCCGTCATTCCCCGACTTGTTCGGGGAATCCAGTCTTTTCAGCCCTTGACGCTTTCGGAACTGGATTGTCCGGTCGAGCCGGACAATGACAGAAAGGGAGTTTTCGGATAGGTTATTCTCTTCTATTACTTGTTTCCTGTTTTCTGCCTACTTTTCTAATCACCGTTCTCCCCACTTCAATTTCGTTCGCAGTATATGAAAGTAATCCTTTTCGCAGGGGATGAAAAGTCTGGTCTTAAACGGCGATTTCTTTATTTCGATGATATCATTCATCTTCAGTGAGAAGCCGACCTGTCCGTCGAGGGTGAGGAATACGTCCTCGCTCTCGGACTTGAGGAAGACCTCGATCACGTCGTCATCGGGCAGGACTATGGGCCTGTTTGTCAGAGTGTGCGGGCAGATGGGAGCAAGAATTATGCTGTTCAGAGTCGGATAAAGAATGGGGCCTCCGGCAGACAGAGCATAAGCAGTGGAGCCGGTCGGCGTGGACACAATGAGACCGTCCGCTTTAAAAGTTGCGATATACGTATGATTGACATAAGTCTCGAGGTCGAAGATCCTGGCAAGAGCTCCCTTGTTCACAACAACATCATTCATAACAACATATTCCGCGATGCATTCGCTGTGTCTCAAAACGCAGGCCGAAAGCATCATTCTCTCCTCAATCGGACAGTTTCCGGTCAACACCTTGCCCATGGCGTCGAGGAGATCTTCCCTATGAACAGCCGCCAAAAAACCGAGCCCCCCGATATTCACCCCGAGTATTGGGACCCCTTTGCTGGCGGCCATCCTCGCTATGCTGATAAGAGTGCCGTCTCCTCCCAGCACGACTATGACGTCCACAAGAGAGGGGATTTCCGAACGCGGATAGCCATCAATCCCCATGCGGATCGAGGTCTCACTGTCGACAAAGACCTCACAGCCTCTCTGAATGAGCCAAGGAAGAAGTTCTTCTATGATCTCCGAAGGCTCCGGCTTTCCGGTTTTACCGATGATTCCGATCTTTTTCATCGAGCCCTTCCACCGTAATTTCCCTCTCGTTTTCGTCGAGGACCTTCAAGGTTATTTTTATCACATCATCAGGCAGCCATCGAGAGGCTTTCTCCGCCCATTCTACGACGGAAATGTTCCGGCCTCCGATAACATCTTGAATACCCATATCCTGAATCTCCTCCTCGGAATTTACACGGTACAGATCTATATGAACAAAGTGTGGATCCGCATTGTATTCGGCGATTATAGTAAAACTCGCGCTCACGATATCTCTCTCGTCGATGCCCAGGGCCCGGGCAATACC
>JBFLXP010000110.1:0-9078 GCA_040757315.1 Nitrospirota bacterium | reverse complement strand
CTGGATATGCCTTGTAGTATCCCAATGCTGCCCTGATCTGATATTCGGTGAGCCAATGGAATGCTTTCCTTAGTCTTTTCTCATCTTTACCCATGGCCTTGTACCGTGCAACGAGCTCCCAGACTTCCAGCCCCGAACCTGCTATTTTTGCGGTTCTCTCCATTTCGTTCGCAAAGACGATACCCGGACATTTCCTCATCTTGATTGCTTCCCTGATGAGTTCGTTTGTTACAGCCGAAAAATCTTTTCCGGATTGCCTGGACAATCTCTCGATTTCTCTGAGATCCATTTGTTGCATTCTTATACTTTTTGTAACGGTTTTTGTTGCAGTTTGCATATTGGTACCCCCGATATTATTACGGTGTTTACACTGTAATATAGTGTAATATAATAACCAGCCGTAGTCAAGGCACTTTTTATGATCCAGATAAATACTTACCTAAACAGCCTCTCCTGGTTTAAAATATCTGCAGATGGCGGTAAGACGCTTTGTGCTTTTTCATTGCCGGGCTTGACCGTACAATCCAGTCCCGAAAGCTTTCGGGATTGAAAAGGCTGGATTCACCGATCCCTCCAGAAAGACGGCGGGCAAGCAAGCCGGGGAATGACTGACTGGTTGGGCGGCAATTTTGGATAACCATACACGACAATTTTCATCTTAAAAAACTCATGGCGCTTAAGGACGTTATCGGACAGGAGAGAGCGGTAGCCATACTGCAAAAGAGTATCAGGAGAGGCAGAATCCCCTCCTCGTATCTTTTTATTGGGGAATCGGGCATAGGGAAGAAATTCACTGCCGTCAACCTTGCGAAAGCCGTGAATTGCTTGAAACCAGTTCCAAGTTCCAAGTTCCGGGTTCCGGGTGACGTGCAAAACCCCGAACTCAGAACTTTGAACTCGGAACCCGAAGCCGGTTTTGACTCCTGTGACGAATGCCCGTCATGCAGAAAGATCTCTGCGGGAATCCATCCGGATTTCTTGTCGGTGTCCCCTGAAAGCGGTCAGATCAGGATCGAAGAAATCAGGGCGATCGATGATGTTCTGGCGTTGAAAGCATTCGAGGGGAAGAAAAAAATCGTGATCGTAGATGACGCGGACGCGATGAATCTTTTCGCGGCGAACGCCTTTCTTAAGACGCTTGAGGAGCCTCCTCCCGACAGTCTCATTATCCTTGTCTCTTCGCGGCCGGATCTTCTCCCCGACACGATACGGTCGCGGTGTTCGCCGATACGCTTCACGCCCCTATCGGACAGGGCGTGCGAAGAGGTCTTGAGAAAGACGCTCCCTCAACGTCCCGCGACAAGGGAAAAGAAGTCCCGGAGACCGGCAAGGTCTGAAGAGATAACCCAACTACCTTCGGCGCCGGATGATCGGCTGATCGCAGCCCTTGTCAAACTATCTATGGGCAGACCGGGAAACGTTTTGGCAGGCAACATGCTGGAAGAAAGAATCTGGTTTCTTCAGCTTCTTAAGGATATGCTCGCTGCCGCGAAAGACGGCTGGGCTTCAAAGGAAGAAATGGAGCGATGGTTCGACCACGCCCTGGTCTTTCTGAGAGATGCGGCTGTGAGTCGCGTCACCGTCGATTCAGCGGTCCTCATCAACAGTGATATGAAGGATGACATCGCGGCTTTGAGCAAGAGAACAGACTTGCGCGGTATAATAAATCTTTACGGGACTCTGAGTTCCCTCAGAGGATATTTCAGATTTCATATAAACAAAGCTTTGACATGGAACTATACGGGTTCCCTGTTCAGAAAGACTTTTGGAGTTTGCAATGCCTGAAGTAGTGGGTATACGGTTCAAGCCGTGTGGGAAAATGTACGATTTCGAGGCGGACGGATTCGAAGTCGAGGAAGGCGACCTGGTCGTCGTCGAGTCCGAACTCGGGCTGAACATCGGAACCGTCGTTAAAGGACGGTATTCCATTGAAGATCAGGAAAATAAACTGAAGAAGATTATCCGGAAAGCAACGGAAGAGGATCTTTTTCAGAGAGAGGAAAATAAAAGACTCGAGACGGAGTCGAGAGAGTTCGGCCTCGAACGGATCATGGCGCGTGGGCTTCCTATGAAGCTCATTTGCACCGAGGCGACCCTGGACAGGAAACGCATTATATTTTATTTCACCGCTGAAAAACGGATCGATTTCAGGGAACTCGTGAAAGATCTCGCCTCCCGCTTCAAGACGAGGATCGAGATGCGGCAGATCGGGGTGAGAGACGGCGCGCGGATGATCGGAAGCCTCGGAATCTGCGGCAGGGAAGTCTGCTGCAAACGATTCCTCACGTCCTTTGAACCCATCTCGATCAAGATGGCAAAGAAGCAGGAGCTTGTTTTGAACACGGGGAAGCTGTCCGGCGTGTGCGGGAGGCTCATGTGCTGCCTCGGATTCGAGTATTCGGAGACGGCAACTGAGGAGATGCTCCTCGAAGAAGCGATCTCGATGACCGACGAGGGAGAGACGGCAGAGATAGTCGTTTCGAGCGATTCGCTTCTGACACCTGAGGAACCGGTCGTGCAGCTCGAAAAACAAAAGGCTGAAACTACAGATCAGCAGGCTGCCGGGCAGCCGGAGAGGTCCGGCAAGAAAGACCGGAGAAAAAAATGGCGGCCAAAGAAACACAGGAAAAGATTTCACCATAAACCGGAGCCGGACCATAAGCCGGATTCGGGCAAATGAATAAAACATTTTACGTTACCACGCCCATCTATTATGTCAACGACGTGCCGCATATCGGCCACGCATATACTACTGCGGCAGCCGACGTCCTCGCCCGGTTCAACAGGATGAAGGGAAAGGATGTTTTTTTTCTCACGGGCACCGACGAGCACGGCCAGAAAGTGGAGAAGGCAGCGCAGGAAAAGGGCAGGACGCCGAAAGAACATGCCGACTTCATGGTCGAAAACTACAAAATTCTGTGGTTTAAACTTAACATAAAGAACGACGCCTTCATCCGCACGACCGACGGGGAACACAAAAAAATCGTCAGAGAAATCCTCCAGAAGCTTTTCGAGATGGGCGAGATTGAAAAAAGGCTTTATTCCGGCTGGTATTGTGTTCCTGATGAGCGCTTTTGGACGGAAAAAGAGGTTGAGAACGGGAAGTGCCCGGACTGCAAAAGGCCGGTTGAGTATATAACTGAAGAGAACTATTTTTTCCTCATGTCGAAATACCAGGAAAGACTTATCCGGTATATCACCGAGAACCCTTCCTATATCCTCCCCGAGACCAGAAAGAACGAGGTTCTGGGTTTCCTCACAAACAACCAGCTCGGCGACCTTTGTATATCACGGCCGAAGCAGAGGCTCTCCTGGGGAATCCCTCTTCCTTTCGATGAAAAGTTCGTAACTTATGTCTGGTTTGATGCTCTGTTGAACTACTACTCGGCAACAAGATACCTTGCCCCGCATCTATCTCGCAATGCCCCCCCTTCTCCCCCCCTTAACGAAGGAGGGGATGGGGGGGTTAGTTGGTGGCCGGCGGATCACCACCTGATCGGAAAGGACATACTAACAACCCACGCCATTTACTGGTCTGCGATGCTTATGGCACTCGGATTGCCTCTTCCGAGAAATATCTTCGCGCATGGCTGGTGGACTGTGGAGGGCAGGAAGATGTCCAAGTCTTTCGGTAATGTCGTGGATCCGCACAGAGTTGCCGACAAATTCGGCGCGGACGCCTTCCGGTATTTCCTCTTCAGAGAGGTCCCTTTCGGTCTCGACGGGGACTTTTCCGAGCACGCCCTGGTCAGCCGGATCAATACCGATCTGGCCAACGACCTTGGGAACCTGGTCAGCCGTTCTCTGACGATGATCGAAAAATACAGAGGCGGCGTCATCCCGCAGCCCGTGCCGGCCAAGGACAGAGAAGGGTTCGAGAAGAAGATTAAAGCATGGATTGACGATTCCGACAACCTTCCGAAAAAATTCGGCGACTGCCTGATCAATCTTGAATTCAGCAACGCTTTGACTCACCTGTGGTCGTTTGTGAACGACTTGAACGAATACATCCAGCATTCCTCCCCATGGAAGGAGACCGACCAGGAGGTGGTCTCAAATATCCTTTACACATTAGCTGATTCCCTCCGCATCGCGGCGCTCTTCCTGTATCCCTTCATGCCTTCCACGGGAGAAAAAATCTGGAATCAACTGAACTGCTCCGGGGATATCTCGTCGGCGAATCTCGCATACGAGGTGCGCTGGGGCAGGACGGCTCACGGGGTGAAAGTCAACAAGGGACCCATCCTTTTTCCGAGGATAGATATAAAAAAACAGGCCGGGTAAGTCATCCTTGACTTACCTCCAATTTCTCGGATAAGATTAAGATATTTCGTGTCCGGAATTTCACCATGAAAATCGCTATAGGCTGTGACCACGCCGGGGTTGAACTAAAGACAGAGATTATTTCCCTGCTGAATGATCTTCTCATCGAATACGTTGACTTCGGGACGGACAGACCCGAATCGGTAGATTACCCCGACTTCGGCGAGAAAGTATCGGAGGCTGTATCGTCGGGGAAGATCGAAAAAGGCATCCTGATCTGCGGCACCGGTATCGGCATGTCAATCGTTGCAAATAAATTTCCCCATGTCCGGGCCTCCCTCTGCAATGAACTCTTCACGGCCAGAATGAGCAGGCTGCATAACAATGCGAATGTCCTGGTCATGGGCGGACGGGTCATCGGGAAGGATCTCGCGAAAGAGATCGTCAGGACCTGGGTGTCTACTCCTTTCGAAGGGGAGAGACACTGCAGGCGGCTCGAAAAAATATCAAAGATAGAGGAAAAATTAAAGAAATGAACTTTGAGCATCTGAAGCTTACCGACCCTGAAGTCTATGATGCCATAAAGAACGAGATACGACGGGAACAGGCGAATATCGTTCTCATAGCGTCGGAGAACTACGCGAGCAAGGCAATTCTGGAAGTTCAGGGGTCGGTTTTCACCAATAAGTACGCCGAAGGGTATCCGGGGAAAAGGTATTACGGAGGCTGTGAATACGCCGACTTAGTCGAGAATCTGGCCGTCGACCGGGCAAAAAGATTGTTCGGAGCGGAGCACGTGAACGTTCAGCCCCATTCGGGATCCCAGGCCAACATGGCTGTCTTTTTTTCGGTTTTGAAACCCGGCGACACCATACTAAGCATGAGCCTTAGCCACGGGGGCCATCTTTCGCACGGAGCGTCCGTCAACTTCTCCGGAATTTTCTACAAAGTTGTTTCTTACGGCGTGAACAGGAATTCCGGATATATAGACTACGACGAAGTGAGACGCCTCGCCGTCGAGAGCAAGCCCAAAATAATACTGGTCGGAGCGAGCGCATATTCAAGGACCATCGATTTCAAGATCTTCTCCGACATCGCGAAGGAAATCGGCGCTTATCTCATGGCCGATATCGCCCATATTGCAGGACTTGTCGCGGCCGGCCTTCATCCCTCGCCGATTCCTCATGCGGATTTCGTAACGACGACGACCCACAAAACCCTGAGGGGGCCGAGGGGCGGAATGGTCATGTGCCGGGCGGAGTTTGCGAAGGTGATCGACAAGACTATCTTTCCCGGGATACAGGGCGGCCCCTTGGTCCACGTTATCGCTGCAAAAGCGGTGGCTTTGAAAGAAGCGCTGACTCAGGAATTCAGAGATTACCAGGCAAGGATAACGCAGAACGCCAGGAAGCTCGCCGAAGAACTGATAAAGAAAGGATTCAGGATCATATCCGGCGGCACCGACAACCACATGATGCTCGTGGATCTGACGAACAAGGGGATCACCGGCAAAGACGCCGAGCACGCGCTCGGCAAAGCCAGAATAACCGTGAACAAGAACGTAATCCCCTATGATGAAAGACCGCCTGCTGTGACGAGCGGAATCAGGCTGGGAACTCCCTGCGTGACGACGAGGGGAATGGGAGAGGCGGAGATGATCGAGATTGCGGATATCGCTTCCTCGATTACGGAGAACAGCAAGGATGAAGTTGCCATCGCCTCTCTTTCGAGGCGGGTGGACGCGCTGTGTGAGAAGTTTCCGATTTACTGATATCGGGTTACACGCCGTTATAGTTCGATAGACTGACGGTTGACATCGAATTTCCTCAAGATCAATCGGTCACAGGTTCCGGGCGTGTTGTCATTCCAGCTTGTCTGGAATCCTTCTCCTGAAGAAAGATGCCGGACAAGCCGGCATGACAGCGTGGGAGCGATGGGTGCTTCATTCGTTTAAGAGCACGTATTGTTAATCTCAGTCAAGGATCTCAATTTTTCTGATATGAAGTGTCCTTTCTGCAGCAACGTTGAAGACAAAGTGATCGACTCGCGAACGAGCCGTGAAGGCAACGCTATCCGCCGCAGGCGCGAATGCCTCAAGTGCGGGAAGCGCTTCACATCCTATGAGCGCGTCGAGGACATCATTCCGATGGTTGTGAAGAAAGACGGAAGACGGGAACCCTACGAGCGGTCGAAAATTTTTGCCGGCCTCAAGAAAGCCTGTGAAAAAAGGCCGATTGGCGTCGATATGCTTGAAAACATAACCGACACCATCGAGAAGAAGCTGATCGGCTTGAACGCAAAAGAGATTCCAAGCACCTGGATCGGCGAAGAGGTCATGTCATCCCTGAGAGAGCTTGACAAAGTGGCTTACGTGAGGTTCGCCTCGGTCTACCGGCAGTTTAAGGACATTAATGAACTGATGAACGAGGTGAAGACGCTCTTCGAGCACAAGTAGCCTAATTACGTTTAATTAGTGTCGATCCATAGAGTAATCTGTCATTCCCCGACTTGATCGGGGAATCCAGTGTTTTCAAATACTTCTGGATTGTCCGGTCATCCGTCTTACGTACTGACGGACGGACAATGACGGGATGCGACTTTATGAACAGACACTAAAGGCCTGTCGAAAACAGACTTCAGCTTACAAGCTCTCAACCACCTTCTTCAGTTTTGCCTGAACTTGTTTGGCTACGTCCGCCAGTTTCGGATTGTCGATCGCCATCATCGAAGCTATGGGATCAATGGCCGCGACTTCCACGCTGCCTTCCGAATGTTCCTGAACGATAACATTGCATGGCAGCATCGTTCCGATCTTGTCTTCGGCCAGAAGCGCCGCGTAGGCGAACTGCGGATGGCACGCGCCAAGGATGCGATATTTTCTGAAATCGACGTTCAGTTTTTTTTTCAACGTGGCCTGGACATCGATGTCCGTCAGCACGCCGAAGCCCTCTTTTTTCAGCTCCTCACTAACCTTTGTTACGGCTTCTTCAAAGGACGTATGCAGTGTTTTACTGAAATAGTACGCCATAATGCCTCCCGGTTCTACATAATCCTGAACGTTACACAAAAAATTCTCTGAGTCAGTCCCTCTTGCCTCCTTCTACTTTCAATCTGTCATTCCGGCTTGTCCGGAATCTTTTCCGTTTCCCGGAAGGATTCCCGACTCCCGAAGGCATTCGGGATTGCGGGAATGACAATCTTTTTGAGGGCGCATATAACACCAGTCATTCGACAGATACCACCCATATGTTACAAATCCGTCTTCTGAAAATGCCCTAGTGCCCATGAGGATCGGGCTTGGAGGGTTCTCCTTTCTGTGAAGGATCGCCGGACTTCATCTCAGGTCCCGGACCCTCTGCGGGTGCCCCCGGCATGTGTCCCATCATGCCTTTCTCCTCGAACATCATTTTCTCCATTCTATCCATCATCTTGTCCGTTTCCTTGGTCAGCTCTTTTTTCTCGGCGGCGTTGAGCCCCCGGATCATCTTTTGCTGTGTTTTCAAAATATTAAGAATCATATACTGCATATCGCGCATCGCCATCCCCGGGCCGCCCCTCATATGCCCCATCATCGGGCACATCATCTGCTGTTCGCCTTTCATCTTCGGACACTCCATCATCGGCATCTGATGTCCCTGGCCGCTCTGAGTTTCCTCAGTCTTCTGCTCTCGCGGAACATCGCCCTTCGCCTGAGCATAAGCCAATGAAAAACTGATTAAGACAAAGATACATACAAAGATAAGCCTTTTCATATTAACCTCCTCGATAAATTAATCAATTCCCAAGTCCAGGGATGGCCTCACAAACTATTATATTCCGTCACCCTGATCCGTCAGTAAGTAAGACGGATGTCGAAGGTGTCACCAACGTCACGGTTCGACGGGCTCACCACGACATTATCCGATAGGAACACATTATCGCCGGATTCAGTAGTTAACGCTCCGCGAACCTCGCGGCACTATTTCCCTTCTTTCTTAACGTATTTCTCCGGGTCCTTCTCGAACTTCTCCCGACAGATCTTTGCGCAGAAATAGTAAGTATCGCCCTTATAAACACTTGTCGCAGCGGCCTTTTTTTCATCCACTTCCATGTTGCACACCGGATCTTTCGCCATTCTCTTCACCTCCTTATATCAAGTATAGCGTGTCATTCTCACTTGTCCAGTGCCATCCTCGTGTGGATGGCACTTCTGGAAATATGTTATATTGAAGCAGTGAAAGAGCCAAAAAGATATATAGCAAATGCCAGGGAGCTTTTGGGTAGGTCCCCTGTAGAAGACAGCCGCTATACTGATGAAAAATATGTCAAATCAGCCTGTGGAGTGGCGTATCTCGGCATATTAAAGGCCGTTGAGATACATCTGCAGACAAAACATGGACTTACTCGCAAGGAACTCCCTAAAAAGGTTGAAGAATACCGCAAGGCATTGCAGAAATATGTCTCTGTACATAACGGGAAGCTCCTTCGCGCTTTTGATGATCTCTATGACGAATTGCATATTGCCGGATACTATCGAGGCCTACTCCATCACTCCGCCGTGTTGAAGGAAATACTGAAAAGATCGAGCCAGTTTATCGACAAACTGAAGTAGCTGCCCACCCGTACGGTAGCATGATCTCATGGTAGTATGCAGACTTCCTTTCACCTTCTACTTATTCTCTCAGGGATCCCGTAAACGGTCCGACCTTCACATAGGAAGAAATGTTCCTAATATGCTCCTATCCATGGCATGTACTTCCTGAAATTCTCACTTCTTTGAGTTTCAAAATTGGCAATATTTCATATGGAAATTGAGAAGATCCCTGTTTATCCTGA
>JBFLXP010000109.1:0-9079 GCA_040757315.1 Nitrospirota bacterium | reverse complement strand
ATTATTCCATAAGAGGTCACAAAAAATCTAGAATTATTTATCCTTCAATATTCAACGGTTACAGCATGCACCCAACATCCATCTCCAAATTGGTGCCCATATTCACATTTCATGCCGAACAGTATTGAGGTCGTCCCTCAAAGCCTTTCAAGGCGATGAGATTTGATTAGGGCATGGCGTCGAGTAGACAGGCCTTCATTGAAAATGTCATTCTATTCCCTATTTCCATTGTGGCTTTCGATGCCATAAGGTATCGCTGCGAAACGCTTCTTGTGCCGCCCTCCCTTTTTGGTCTCATGATTCTTATGTAGCTGTGAGGTTTGTGTGCTATAATAAAAATTGCTTTGAGGTAGTGTTTTCGAATGGAGGTGTTTAGTAGATTATGCCTATCTATGAGTACGAATGTGTGGAGTGCGGCGAACACTGTGAAGTGATGCAGAAGTTCAGTGATGAACCGCTCAGCGTTTGCTCTTCCTGCGGCGGCCGCCTTCATAAACTGATATCTCAGACCTCTTTCGTTCTGAAAGGTTCCGGCTGGTATGTTACGGATTACGCGTCTCCCGAAAGAAAGAAAAAGGAAAAAGAGATGGAAGGAAGGGATGTGTCTTCCGAATCAAAGGCGGAGCCCAAAGCCGGACCAAAGAAAGAAACGAAAGCCGAACCTGTCGCAAAAGCTTAATGGCTCATCCTCACGTTCATGTTCCCTATGATCTGATAGGCAACCATCTGGATTTCATAAAACTGCACCGTGTGAACCTCGAGATTTTCTTTTCCGCAGATGTCCTTGACACGCTGAAACAGTCCGACGTCCGGTATCTTAGCGAGCAGCTTGATTACGACCCCTCGCTCACTATACATGCGCCGTTCATGGACCTTTCACCCGGAGCCGTTGACCCTCGAGTCAGGACGATCACGGTTGAACGCTTTTCGCAAATATTTGACATCGCGTCGGTCCTGAAGCCGAAGGTCATAGTTTTTCATTCCGGATATGAAAAATGGAAATACGCACTTAAGGCGGACCTCTGGCTCGAGAATAGTCTTCTCACGTGGAAGGAGCTTTTGAAAAGAACGGCCGGGCTTGAGGTTAAAATTGCGATCGAGAATGTCTTTGAGGACACGCCGGAGAATCTGCGGCTCCTGATGGAGGCGGTACAGTCCGATCATTTCGGAATCTGTTTCGACTCCGGCCATTTCAACCTTTTCTCGAAGGTTTCTCTCGGGGAATGGCTGAATCAGCTTAAGCCGTATATATTGGAGCTTCATCTCCACGACAATAGAGGGAGCGCGGACGACCACCTCGCCATGGGAGAAGGAAGTTTCGACTTCGGAACCCTGTTTTCGATTCTGAACGATTGCAAACCCATTTACACCATCGAAGCCCATTCCAAAGAGGGAGTTCTAAAGAGCATCGAACGGTTGAATCAGCTTTTGTCCGTTCGTTCTCGATAGATCTGTCGCCTCTGTCAATTCCGCCGTTTGTGGATATAATGAAAAGAAACAGATAATTGTTCATTTCTTCCGTCAGCTTCGGATGCGGAGAAATGACTCTCTCCGGGCAGCAAACAAGCCCGGAGGCCGAAACGGAGGAATACATGGAAAGGAAAGGCATTGTAACATTCAAAGGCAATCCATTGACGCTGATAGGCCCGGAATTGAAGGTGGGAGAAAAGGCGCCGGCTTTCACTGCCTTGGATCAGAATTTACAGGAAGTATCTCTCAAGGATTTTGCCGGCAAGATCAAAATCCTCAGCGTTACTCCGTCACTGGACACACCCGTATGTGATATGCAGGCTAGGCGGTTCAACGGCGAGGCCGCGGGATTGTCGGATGATATCGTCATAATGAACATAAGCATGGACCTGCCCTTTGCAATCGGCCGCTTCTGCACGACCGCGGGCATCGACAAGGTAAAAGCGCTGTCCGATCATAGGGACGCCTCCTTCGGGACGGCGTACGGCGTCCTGATTAAGGAACTCCGTCTTCTGGCCCGCTCGGTATTCGTGATCGACAGGGACGATGTCATAAGGCATGGTCAGATCGTCCCGGAATTGACAGCTTCGCCTGACTTCGATGCTGCTTTGGAGGCCGCTAAGAGGGCGAGTAAGAGTTAGCCGAGATATTTTTTGAACCATTCGGAAGCGAGGTGCGCCACCTGCTCCAGCTTGCCCGGCTCTTCGAATAGATGCGTCGCGCCGGGAACTATGTTCAACTCTTTTTCGGCCTTGATCGTCTTGTACGCCCCCGCGTTCAACTGTACGACTACATCATCGTCCCCTCCCACGATGAGAAGGGTAGGCGACTCCACGGTCGGCAGCGCTTCTCCTGTCAAATCAGGTCGTCCTCCCCGGGAAACAACAGCGCCGATTTTTTTGCCGAATGCCGCTGCGGCTCTCAAAGCGGCGGCAGCCCCCGTGCTTGCGCCAAAGTATCCGATCTTCATATCTTTTGTCCGGGGATGCTGCCGGGCCCAGTGAGTAACAGCTACGAGGCGTTCGGTCAGGACATCGATATCGAACCTTTTCTCATAGAGCGTATCTTCCTCGCTGGTGAGTAAATCGAAGAGCAGCGTGCCGATGCCGGCATCCACGAGTGTTTCCGCTACATACTTGTTCCTCGGGCTGTGACGGCTGCTTCCGCTGCCGTGGACAAATATAACGAGAGCAACCGCTCCCTCAGGGATTTCAAGCACTCCCTCGAGAGTCACAGGGCCGATTGGGATACGGACAATTCGTTCGTTCGTGTGTTCTTTCATTCATACCTTCCCAGTTTACATTTTCTCTATAGTCACATCGACTTTTGTACCGTTAGACACGACATCGAAGACCGGCGAAAACTCGCTTAAGGCTTTCAATTCTTCTATATGCTCCTGATCAGCCTTAACCCTGAAGTTGACCCTTATGTTTTGATATCCCCTTCTCGCCTCTTTAGACAGTCCGAGCAAACCTCTCAGGTCGATATCTCCCTCAAGTTCTGATTCCAGATCGCGGATTTGGATGCCCCGAAGAGCCGCATGATAGACTATGGTGGTCGTCAGGCAGGCTGCGAGCGCTGCCAATAAGTGTTCTACGGGATTGGCTCCACGGTCTTTACCTGCGAGAATGGGGGGCTCGTCGGCATCCCATTCAAACGTCCTCAGATGAGAATTTTCCCTGCCGGCCCCGTAGAAACTCCCCACGGCAGCATGATTGTATCCGCCGTCGATCCACCTGTTGTGGAGTCTGAACTTGAACATTGCCGTATCAGGATCTTTCTTTATGGAACTCACGAGACTCTCGACGGCTCCGACTTCCACTCCGTTGACGATTTTTTGCCCCGCTATTGCCATTTCAAACCCTCCTTCTTGGCATTTTCAATAATTGACCACAGACCGATAATTCTGAACTGCCATTTAAGGTGCGTCCATAAAGTCGGTTGTCTGTCATTCCGGACATTGATCCAGAACCCAGAACCCAGAACCCATTGAACTTACTGGATTCCCGTTTTCACGGGAATGACGCTCTTTGGTGATTTTTGTTAGTTCATGGACAGACACTATCTAATCCCAAATCCAGCGACAAAAAAACATACGAGCTTGACACTACTTCGGCAAGCGAGCAAGAAAGATGCCCACATCTAAGTCGTTGTTTTTTTGATGATTTGCGGAATTGACGCAGAAGACTTCAGCGGGAAGTTTGTCCGTGCAAGGGACATTTTGCCGGTAAGTATTTTTTGGCGTGGAGAAACGGCGGGACAAATGGCCCCGCCGTTTCTCGATCAAAGATTATTTGCGCTATTTTTTTGCCTGCTGTTTTTGTTCCAGGGCAACATTAAGGTTGTCCTTCTGGCCGTTTATCTGGCTCTGCAAAGCCTGAAGCTGGTCACGGGCGCTCCGTATCTTCTGTTCCTGGAGTTGGTTCTTTATCGCTTCGATATCAAGCTCATACTTGCCGATCTCGCCCTGAAGCATTTCCTTGTCGGCCACGGCTTTTGTTTTGATCGCCTTCGCCGCAAGGGCCTTCACTTCAGCCAGTGTTTTCTCCACCTCCGGAATCATCTGTTCGGTTTCTGTTTTCATCTGCGCCTTGTTGGACTCAATGAGCGATATTGAGGTGAGGGCAGTTGTCCGCGCATCTTCCGCCGCTGCCTTCGCCTCTTTGTACTTCTTAGTCAAGCTAAAATCCTGGGCCTTTTTGAGTGAGTCCTCCGCCTTCTTGAATTCATCTTCAGCGTAGAGGTCCGCTTCTTTTTGTTGAGCCTCGGCAATGGCTTTTTCAGCGCTTTCTATTTCCTGTGTGGGGGGCTTCGAGCATCCGATGAACAAAGCTAAAGAGAATGCGAGTATTAACATGAAGAAAAAAAACCTGACGTAATTCTTGTCCGTGTGCATAAAACAAATCCTCCTGTTATCATCGATGGTTGTCTAACAAAACTCCAAGGGAGCAAGTGTCGTTGAACAAAAGCTCGTCATCACCTCCTCGTAAGCGCACATCCGTTGCTATCGGGTACATATTATACACCCGGCTAAACAAAAAGTATCAGGCCTGTCAATAACCGGAATGGGTTCAAAGATTCGGGGATTCAAAAGGAAGGAAAAAATGTCTGCGGAGAAGGAATTTGTCCCGAAAAAAAGCTTGCAACTTATGTCGATTCTTCATAAAATCAACGACTTGCCATTTGGCTTTCTTTTTGCTAATTACCAAGGATGAAGCAAAAATAAACTCATTAAGGAGGCAGAAAGATGGAAAGGTCATGGATCAGTCGTGGGGCTACGGTTTTGGGATTGACGCTAATAGCTGTTCTCGTACTATCAACCGGTATGCTGTATGCAAAGACAGCTAAGGAGATCGACGTAAGCGCGGATGCGGCGATGGACCGTTTCAAGAAAGATGTCAAGGGTGCGGCCGAATACCTTAAGGTGTCAAAGGGCGTATTGGTTATGCCTAATATCACGAAGGCAGGATTTATTGTGGGAGGGCAATACGGCCAGGGTGCATTAAGGGTGAGCGGTAAAAGCGTTGATTATTACAGCATGGTTGCCGGGTCGATCGGCTACCAGATCGGAGCCGAGCAATACGACATGGTGATTCTGTTCATGACCGACGAAGCTCTTGGCAGATTTCGCAGCAGCGAGGGGTGGGAGGCCGGTGTGGACGGAGATGTGACGCTGATTGAAGTGGGCGCCGACGTCTCTGTCGAAACCCTCCGGAGTCAGACTCCGATCGCGGGCTTTGTGTTCGATCAGAAGGGGCTTATGGTTGGTGTGTCTGTGAAAGGCGCGAAATTCACGAAAATAAAAGCGCAGTAATCTTTTTTGTAGGGGCAGGTTTAAAACCTGCCCCTACTATCTATCTATCGTTCACCGCCTCCTTCGCCATTCAGCGGATTTTCGTGGCAGAGAGTGCAGGAAATCTGCGTTCCCTTGGTTATCGAAATGCTTCTCCCTTCATGTGCAGATGATAGCTTCGAAGACGAGAGACTGTCTTCGTGCGTCACAAGGACTCGATCTGCCGCTGCGCGGGACAGAACCGTACCTTCAAGCTGGAGGCCGTGGCACGCCTGACACGCCTGCTGGTTGTGCTCGAAGAATTCTTCATGATTCTCATTCCAGCCCGGGTCATTAATGTTGTGCAAGCCATGGGGACCATTCAAAGAAAGAGGGGGTCCGTCCGCGTGGCATGCGGTACATTCGATAATAGGACCTGTGTGACCCTGAAGCTGAATCGCCGCAATGTTGTCGTTAATGGTGGAACTGACCGGCCATTCGGCGTGAGGGCTTCCGTGACATGATTCGCAAGCTATACCGTTGTGACCGAAGCTGAACCGGAACAGTTTGCCGTTCTCTTCAGCGAACCGTTTGTTCGTGGCGATTATCGGAGTGGCAGCGGGATCGGCTGGATCATAGGCAAGAGTGCCTCTGATAGCACTTCCCAGATGATCAACCGCGTCGCCTGTGTGGCAAGATTGACACTTGGGCAGATCAACCCATGGTGTGCGGGGTTTAAATTCCCCGCTCAACGCGAGGAGGCCTCCGTGACACTGCTGACAGATTATCCCAGCATCTCCCATGGCCCCCCGGAGACACTTTGTAACTGTCCCCGGATGGCAGAAGTAGCAGGCCGAGATGCCTGTATCGGGAATGACCGCGGGGTCGGAGGGGCCCGGAATTCCACCATTCAATGTCTTACCGTGGCGTCCATGCATTGCAGCCGAGAGAAGAGGTTTGCCGATCTGGTCACCTGTCGGACCCGTTCCCGCCAGATCGAGCGGCGGCTGGTAGTGACATCTGAAGCAAAGAACCGGCTTCTGGGCAACGAAATCGATGTTCAGAACCGCGCCGTGCAGGATAAGAATATTTTCCCTGTACTGAATCTCGGGTTCAGTCGAGGAGCTCCAATTCTGTATTCCAAATTTCTGCATCGTCGCGCTGTTTGCGGCAACGCCTCCCGTAGCATGACAGGCAGAGCAATGCATCTCGTCGGAAACGGGAACAACAACGAAGGTGGGGGGTGGCGC
Source organism: Nitrospirota bacterium (assembly GCA_040757315.1). GTDB lineage: Bacteria > Nitrospirota > Thermodesulfovibrionia > Thermodesulfovibrionales > SM23-35 > JAKLQR01. The sequence continues at coordinate 2,587 of JBFLXP010000109.1, read as the reverse complement.
AGATGCCGAGGCTATATCGAAGGCCTGTATTCGCATCAGAGGGTAAGAGTTTATCGCGTGTGAGTCGTCAAGCGGAGTGATGGGTATCCCCTCTGCTGCAAACCATCTGAGCGCCGGATCAAATTCGCTGAAAGACTGAGGAGTGTTCGATGCACCGGGCATCTTGAATCCGAGGAATCCAGTATCAAGAGGCAATGACGCCCCGAACAGCGGCAGGACGAAGTCCCAGAAGTTTGTCTTCGATATACTGGATGTGTTGATCGATCCCGCCCCGTCTGCAACGGCGGAGTAAAATACGCTCGCCTGCGTATTGTCGAGTATCTGCGGTCTGCTTCCGGCAACACCTTTCCTTACTACCTGTGCATGAACCACGTTAAATGGGGGAAGAACGGAAAACACCGAAAAGTCTTTATCCATACAGTGCATGCCCAGATCGTTGAAGGCGAAGACGTGCGTAAAGGTATCGGCGGTGCAGGCAGCAGGCGCGTTCTTGACGTCTCCTTCGGCGAGCTTAGCCCCCGATTCGGCCCTCACGCGGCATGGAACCGTCACAGGATCTTGAAGCTTGAGCTTCCACGTGCCGGATCTGCTGCTCGTCACCGAAGCGAGAAATTCGCCGTTGGAGGCGTTGCTCACAATTACAGGTTGCGACCTGCCCCAGTTTCTGCCTTCGATCGCGACGCGATGTTTGCCGGTGTTCCAGACAGCTTTGCTGATCCGATGCGATTTTGCAGATGCGTCGGTCACAAAACCGCATAAGATCGCTACCATCACGGCAAAGATAATCGATCGCAATACGACCGCCTTCTCGCGAATCGTCCAATTTCTCATAATACATACCTCCTGTTTCAGTGTTTCTTGATAACTTGCCGGCTCAGAACGGGTACCGGACGACGGCCGTTGGAATGTGCCCTATGTCATCAAGCTTATCCTACGTAAAGCCGAAATGAATGGGCAGAATTACTCATTTTGCAGTGGGTAAAAATACCCATTACTTCACCCTGTAACCGCACAAGAATCATTAGTTGAAAGGGAGGGCGGCACGAGAAGTCTTTTGCAGCGATACCGCATGGCATCGGAAGCCACATCGAAAATACGAAATCAGGATGACACTTTCAGTGAAGTCTTGTTTTCTCGACGACATGCCCTGATCAGCGGGGTGCGATTAAAAGACTAATAATTGAGGTGCTGCTTGTTCAGAGTCAGCAAGATATCATTTCATCTTCATGCCCTTCTTCATTTCCATCCCCTTTGGCATTTCCATGCCTTTAGGATGCTTTGCCCTTTCCTTCAGAGCATTCTCAAAGGTAAATATCCGACCGCCGAATCCGGTATGAAAATTTTTTGCGTCCGCTTCTTTGCCGAAGGCGAGCCAGCTTGGAGAACACGCAGGCACGGCGCTGCTGTTAAAAAGAAATACCATCTTGGCGGGATCCATCCATTCGCCGCTGATGAAATCTCTGGTGCGGGCCGACTTCACGTTCATCTTCTCCGTCGAGTGAACCCAGAGGCCGCAATGCGGGCAGCAGTAAGTGACTTTCTTGCCGTCCGTCATTGTGATTTCATAAGCTGTGTTCTCATTCCCGGCTATGTTCATCCCGCACAAAGGACACTTCTCGGCCGCTGCATAAGCAGCAAAAGCACCTACGAGTAAAAAAGACAGAACGAGGCCAAACACGACAGACATTTTAAGCTGTTTCATAAAATATACCCCCTCTAAGAAGTGATCTGAAAAGTAGCACCTCAGTACGAAAGTATATCAGATAATCGGGGTTATTCAAATACAGAATTGCATCCCGAAAAACAAAAGGTGGAGGACCGGATATTCAGGACAGAATTCCCAACGCAGTGGAATTCTGCCCGTGCTCGAAGTCCGCCACGCTAAATAGTGTCTGTCCATAAATTAAGTATTCAAGCGATCCGTCATTCCCCGACTTGATCGGAGAATCCAGTCTTTTCAATACGTTCTGGATTATCCGGTCAAGCCGGATAATGACAAAAATGAGACTTCATGGACAGATACTTAATAAGCACGCGGAATAATGCACGGAAATTGCCTGGCATGTATTTTGTTAAACGAAATCGTAATGTGGGATAGGTCATTAAAAGTCATTGATGCCTTCATTCTGATCGTATGCATGATGGTTCTGCTGTCCGGCACGGTTTTGACTGCCGGGGCTGCGAATCAAAGAAGGGACTGTCACGTCTGCGGCATGTGGATCGATCAGTACGAACACACGCGACACGTTGTCGTGTTGAAGGACGGAAGAACGGAGCATTTTTGCAGTTTCGCCTGTGCGTCAAAATATATCAGAGATAATGGAGAGAGCATCAAAGCAGCAAAGGTGGCGGACTTCATCACAAAACAACTTGTGGATGCCGACGGCGCATATTATCTCGAAGGAAGTGACGTGCCAGCCGTCATGAGTTACATTAGTATAATCGCCTTTTCTACAAAAAGTAGTGCGGCAGTATTCCGCGAAGAGCATGGCGGGCATATTATCACTTTTGCCGAGGCGCTAAATAACCTCTAAGAAAAAGGGGCCGCTCGGTTGCTGACGACCACTGATCCCGCGGCATTCGGCAT
>JBFLXP010000108.1:0-9139 GCA_040757315.1 Nitrospirota bacterium | reverse complement strand
GCGCGCGGCCGCTCGCCCCTACAACAGCCTTGATCGTGGCTTTCAGTTTGATATTATCCCTTGTGACGCCTCTGACTTCGTAACGGCGGCTTTCGTACTGGACAACAAAGCCCGTCTCCGTATTCTCATAATGCTTCTGCTCATGTTTAAGGACCTTCTCCGATCTGATCCCGGATCTCGGGTTTGCCTCTTTCAGAAGACATTCAAAGAGTGTGGCTGCGTCGGCGGTTAAGAAGAAAGAATTCACGTCGCACTTTGACGGACCATGGTTCGACAGGCTCACCATGACACCGCTGTCACCCTGAGCTTGTCGAAGGGTATCCTCCGGAAGCTTCACAATATATGCGTCTATATTTTTTTCTTTTAACTGCCCGGCAAGCCGCTCCGCGACCTGCTCCCCGGCTTCGTCTCTGTCAAAGCAGATATAGACTTCTTTCGTCTGGCATCTTTCCAAAAGGCTGAGATGATCTTCTGTTAATCCGTTCACTCCGTAGCAGGGAATAACGTCCTTGAACCCGGCGTTGTAGAGAGTGAGAGCGTCTATGATGGATTCGGCAAGGATGATTGATTTGCTCCGCTTGGCAGCCTGATGATTGAATACGCCTTTCCTCGGGCCGGGCAAGTAAAGATGATCGGTTTCACCTTCGGTGATCCTGCGGCCGTACAAACCCACGCAGTCCTTGTTTTCATCAAACATCGGGAACACTGCACAGCCGTAAAACATCTCGTTGCCTTTATCGTTGAGTATCCCAATCTCTTTAAGAGAATCCAGGATATCGCCTTCGTCCGGAATGGTGTTCAGCAGCGTGCCGTTGCTGTAGCCGATCTGGAAGTCACTGAAGATACTGTTATCCGTGATCCCCCTAAGTTTCAGATATTCCATAGCCCTCTGATCTTCACAAAAGCTTTTATGATAGAAGCTGACAACACGGTTTAAGAGGCGGGTTTTAGAGTTTGTAGAGTTCATGGAGTTATGGGGTTCAGGAGGTTTTGTCTGTGTTCTTGGTTCTTTGCTCTGTCTTCTGTCTTTAGTCTGTCCTCTGTGCTCTGGTTTCTGTGTTCTGAGCTGTTCCATCGCTTCCCGGAATCCGATACCTTCTTTTTTAGTAACGAACCCGATTACATCCCCTCCAGCATTGCAGCCGAAGCAGTGATAGAGATTTGTCTTGGGATTTACGGTAAAGGATGGGGTCTTTTCTTTATGGAAGGGACAGAGGCCGACGTAGTTGCTGCCTTTTTTGGTGAGCTTTACGCCGTAAGACTCGATCACCGCCGCAAGGTCATGAGACCGCTTGACGGCTTCGATCTCTTTCTTGCTTATCTGCATATGCTCTCCTCTCTTTATTTCTCTCGTTCTCTCGTTTGGTCTTAAACAATACGTCCCGGAGATGGTTCAGGCTCTCTCTTAACTGCAGGGGATCGACCGTCGCCTTACCGCTCCTGTACGCCTCATCAAGCTCCGTCAGGTTATCCCCGACTATCCTGAATGAGACTATCTGCCTATGGTCTTCCGACAAGTGGACATCCGAAAGCTTTCCGCCTTTGGATAAGAAGAACGCTCCCCGGAATATGTCCGTCGTCTCAACTGTGCTCTGCAACTGTCATCACCTCCCTTTCCTCCTCAAACCGGATCGCCCTGATATTCAAAGCCCCGCGCCTGCACTCAACCAGCACCTTTCCCCCTATATCAAACCCGCACTCCTTCAGCCATTTGCCCCCTAAGAAGATCAGCGGATGCCCCGGATTGTCCCCAGGCTTTACCGTCACCGTCAATATCCGGTGTTTCATTCTCAGACTCCTTTCCCTGCCTTTTGAAAAACCTGTCAAGTGGTTTTTTGCGTGTTGTCGATCTTTTTACGGCTTGTTTTATGGTTCAGGTTATGATACGCTGGATGTATCAGCTTGTCAAGAACTTTCTTATGGAAGACTATGGAGAGCAATATTTTGAATTACAATAACAGGCATGAAAGCGCTAAAGAGGAGTTCATCATGCCTAAGAGGAAAGCTCAGCTAACAGAAGAAGGCAAAAGCTTTGGTGAACGATTGGCCCGGTTCCGCCAGGCTGCCGGTTATTCGCAAAGAGATTTTGCCGCTGAAACGGGAATCTCCCAACGAATGGTTGTTTATTACGAGAAGGAATGTGAACGCGTTCCCATTCAACTTTTGCCTTTATTTGCTAAAGTCCTCGGCATATCGGCGGATCAGTTGTTGGGCTTGGAGAAGACCAAAGACAACGGCAAAAGCAAGGACAGCCGTCTATGGAGAAGATTCAGCCAGGTCGAAAAACTCCCCCCGCCCAAACGTAAGCAGATAGTCCAACTCCTCGATACCTTTTTGGAAAGCGAAAGACTCAAGAAGGCCGGCCAACTATGATGGAAATTGAGTGGATACGGCAGCGGATAAGTCAGGGAGAATATTTCTTCTCAAAACACGGCGATCAGGAGCGGCAGAACGACAACCTCACTATTTCAGAGGTCAAGGAGGCCTTGCTGTCAGGCAGGATTTTAGAGCAGTACCAGGATACCGGCAGGGGCGAAAGTTGTCTGGTTGTGGGATTCACTGAGGAGGGGAAACCGATACATATTGTTTGCGGCGAGCGCGGCGGATGGCTTGTTATAATTACTGTATATATTCCCCGGCCTCCCAAATTCAAAACACCTTATGAAAGGGGTCAACGATGAACAAGGTTTGCAGTTTTTGCGGCAACAAAAATTTCAGGGAGAAGTCTGTTCAATACATTTACCGGCATAACGGGCAGCTCCTTATGGTCAATAATGTGCCTTGCGAGGAGTGCGAATATTGCGGAGAGCAATATTTCAGGGGCCCGGACCTGGAGAAGATCGAAGCCAATTTCAGGGCCATTTATTCTTCGGGCAAGAAGGTCAAAAAAGAGATTGCCATTCCCGTTGAAGAGTTCGCGGAGATTTAAGCTCGCATGATTAATAGACTGGCACTGGAATTTTAAGGGTTCTGCGTTCAGTATTATTCTTGAACGTTCCCTCTCCGCCAACCGGCTCAATGCTCATGGTAAATTCAAATTCGATAGGCCATAATTCTTTCTTGAGATACTCATCAACAATTTTTCCTATATTAATCTTTTCAAAAACTACGCTTGAGGAAGCACCCGCATCCAACTTTTTAATTTTATTTCTGAGCAGAACAATAGGAGCAAACCATTCTGCTGTTCTCTCCATTTCCTCACTATTCCATAATTTTTCCGGGTAATCTTTAACATAAACGAAATAAGTCACCTTCGGAGAGATAGAAAGTCTTACTTCTATATCCGTCATTGCTTGCTTACCTCGATTGTAAACGGTAGTTTCCACATCCATGTTATCCGCAATAACGCCCTCTACTTTGTCAAACTTGTTAAACTCGTGTCTCAGCGTTTCTCCTTCTTTAACTTTAATAGGTTGGTCATCTATATAATTAGTGATGTTTTTCCCACCCGTGAAATAACCGTAAAACTTAATTTTACTTAAACCAAGATCAGCACCTTCTGATACATTCGTATATGAGATAAGAAACATAATTGGTATTGTTAGAATGGTTAATATCCTTATCATAAATACTCCTCCAATATTTTTTTAAGGCTTGATCGAATAATGAATATGATCCTGATGACTTCTTATTAAATAATCTGAAGCTGCACGGGGACCAATCATCATAGCAGGACCATAATTCTCATAAGCTCCACCAAGATTTGTTTGAAGACTTCTAACAACAGACGTTACGAAAGGATTTCTACCATAGCCTGCTCCAATTCTAATACCATTTACACGAGCAATATCTATTGCAAATCCTTTTACATGAAGACTTGGTGGTCTATGTGCGTTTGTTGTAGCAGAAATAGTTAACTTATTGAGTCCTGGATATTCATTCTTGGTAAGGCCTACTGCACTTTCAAAACGGTCTGCAAGGACAGAATCTACCGGATGTTCTGCTCCCGGTTTATATTCTATGTCAACGCCATCAATATTGTTTTTTATGAGTCTGGCATTCCGAGCATCCGCTTGAGTTGATCCTATTCCGTCTCCTACTTCTCCGGTAAACCAATTGTCCATAGCATACTGTGCCCCATAGGCCCCGGCAATGCCACCTGCAATCCCGCCTGCAAAATAAGCCAGTCCATCCAATCCTTCCGTTGCGACAGAATAGCCCGCACCGGCTCCAGCCATGGCATAAGCCCCTGTTGCGCCGAAGGCTGAATACAGTCCTCCCCCGACAGCTCCAAGCACTCCTCCCATTACAGCCCCTTGGAGTATCTGCCCTATATTACCGCCGTTCACCGCAGCAGAAGTTGCGCCTGCGGCCATGCCCGCCGCTATCCCCGCTAATATCGGCGCTGCCGTTCCGCCCGAAAGTACAAATACGGCTCCGCCTACAATGCCGGTGAAAACAGATTTCAAAAACTTCCCGAAACTGAAGTGTCCTGTAGGGTCGATTAGGTTTATCGGATTATTTGCGCAAACAATCCGGTAAGGCTCGTCCAGTCCAATGGGCGCAAAGTCTTTATCTTCGCGGAGTTCCAGACGATAGACCACTAAGAGCGCAGTTGCGATTTTCCCCTCCTTTTTGATGGTGCGTAGTAGTAATTCTATAGGAACGTCCGTTTCTCCGTCAATGACTTTTTCAGCGTAACAATAGTTAATTTTCTTTTAACCGCCTGTCTGTCTTTTGTCTTTCAGGGGGTCCCCAGGGGGACGGACGGGGAGAGCGTATAGCTTGCCGGGCGGGACTGTTGCCTTGCAGGAGTCATGACCGGCAAGTTATACGCTCTTTTTTTGGGCGGGCGGGGGATATGATCAAATCGGGAAGTGAAAGAGGGAGATGAGCGAGGGGCAATTGTTGAAAGAGCTGAATGATCTTTGCTCTTGTAAGGCTGAGCGTTTACGTAACGTAATCTTATCGGATGCTCCCATTCAATCAGATCACCTGATGCTTACACGTGCAGGCGGCGGAATAATAGAAACAGGCGTTCTCAGATATTAAGACATCCTCTCGCCTGCCGAATAAGGAGCGTCGGATAAGATTTGTTACGTAATAAGCGACGATGGCTCCGAAGCCGTTTGACCCCGCCCCTCGATCAGCTCCCTCTTTCTCTTCCCCTCCATAGTGTGTCTGTTATTCCTTGTCCTTTTCTCTGGGGTGGCATTTGGCGTGTACTTCTTTCAGGTCGGTGATGCTTACCTGTGAGTAGATTTGCGTTGAATCAAGCGAGGCGTGGCCAAGCATTTCCTGGATGTGGCGGATGTTGGCTTTGTTCCGGAGCATGAGCGTTGCACATGTATGGCGGAACGTGTGAGGCGATACGTTCTTTTTGAGCTTCGCTTTCCTGGCGTAGCTCTTGACGATTTCCCAGACCATGTTCTTTGACAGCTTGTTTCCCCTCATGGATAAGAACAGATGATTGTCATAGGGATTCCGGATCAGTGAAGGACGAACACCCTTGATGTAGTTTTCAAGATACCGGCAGGCTATCTTGCCGATAGGCACGATCCTGTCTTTGTCCCCTTTGCCGCTGTTTATCCGGATGAATCCGTCATTGTAGTCCACGTCCTGAAGCAGGATGTTATTGATCTCTTCTTTCCTGATGCCGGTGGAATACAGGACCTCAATGATCGTTCTGTCTCTATAACCCAAAGTCGTCTTTGTGTCCGGGGCTTGAATGACTTTTTTGGCCTCTGTGCGTGAGAGGATCGAGCGCGGCAGTCGCTTCGGTGTCTTTGCGTAGGATACGTCTTTAGCAGGATCGCCGACGATGTAATTGTTTTCCGCAAGGAAGCGGAAGAATGATTTGACGACCTTTAAGGCGTTGTTCTGTACGGCCACGCTGTTGGGCTGGCCTTTGAAGTTGATCTCCTCGTAAAGGTGTGTCTGGTAATCTCTGATCGTATCCTTTGTGACGGCGGCGATCTCTCCGATATTGTTTTCCCTAAGATACCGGAGGAAGCGGTTAAGATAGAAGGCGTGGCCTTTGATCGTGCCGGCTGCATAGTTCATTACCGCAAGATGCTCCCGGTATTTGTCGGCCAACTCTCCCCCTTTGACAAAGGGTGATGAAGGGGGATTTTTCAAACTGTCTGTGTTCTGTGCTCTGTGTTCTTTGTTCTGTTCTATTTCCGCCATCTGAAGTTTCTCCGGATGCCTTTACCGTCTGCTATTTCTTCTTTAACTGCCTTGTCCTTTTCTCTCGGGTGGTGTTTGCTGTGGGTCTTCTTCACTTCCACGCCTGCAACTTTGGTGTAGATGTATGTGGTCTTCAGCCTGGCATGGCCAAGCATCTTTTGCACTGCGGTGATATCGGCTCCGTTTTTGATAAGCTCTGTTGCAAAGGTGTGTCTGAATGTGTGAGGGGTGATTTGTTTTTGTATGCCTGCCTGTCTAGTGTATCTTCTGATTCTGATCTCTATCATCTGCTTTGATAACGGCTCGCCGTCTTTGTTTACGAACATGGTTCTGACTGTCTTGTTCTTCTTTGTGTGCTGCGGTCTTATTTGTGTGATGTATTCCTTGAGGAATCGTACTGCGTGTTTGCCAAGCGGTACTACTCTGTCCTTTGCAAATTTTCCCTTGTTGACCCTCAACAATCCGCCCTGCAAATCGCAGTCGTAGATCGTGAGGCTTACCATCTCCTCAAGTCTTATGCCGGTTGAATAGAAGACTTCAAGAATGGCCCTGTCTCTTATGCCGCTCATTGTGGAGAGATTGGGCTGATCGAGGACCTTACGGGCTTCCTCCTCTGTGAGAACTACTTTCGGAAGACGTTTTCCGCTCTCCGGCTCTCTCAGATATTCGGCGGGATTGATCAGGATCGCATTTGTTTCTTCCAGGTACAGAAAGAATCTCTTTACCGCTCTTAGCTTGACCGAGACCGTCGCCGGTGTGAAACGGCTGCATCTTTTGCCGCCTGATTCGGTGATCCTGAGCTGATAGGTTTTCAGAACGTCTCTCGTCACGCGCTTGATGTCGGTGATATTGCTTTCATCGAGGTATTCAAAGAAGAACTGCAGGTGCTCCGTGTAGGCGTCTATCGTCGCCGGTGAATAGTTCTTTACTCTCAGATGCTCCGTGAATCCGGAAAGATGTTCGCTGAAGTTATCCATTGTAAAATCTCCCCTGACCCCTCTTTGCCAAAGAGGGGGAACTACAACTACGCAGCATGTTACAAAACACCATCGTATGAATACCTGATTCCTGCAACTCTTTGTTTTTTAGTCTTTTCACTCTTAACTCTAAACTCATAACTCTTAACTCTTTATATATGCTTTTCCGGATTTCCCTCCAAGTTAAGACAAAATCGCCCGTAACTTGTTGCCGGACAAAGGCTTTTACGATTTCAGCGTTACCCTCCAAGTGCCCTACTACCGCCCTCCAAGTACCCTCCAAGTTATGTTTTTTGCCCTCCAGGTTCAAAGGACCGCTTAAACCGTTTAAGCCGAGGAAGCCGTTCAAGCCGTTACTCCGGGACCGCCATTGCCGGAATGTTGGTTATGATAAGATCATCTCTATCACTGGCCCGGACCTCGATGCCGCTGCCGTCTCCGAAGCAGACAGACGCAGTTGAAAAGCACTGGAAATCACTCTCATCAACAAAGCCGCACATCACATGCGGCAGGTTATATTTCCGCCAGTTTCTTATGATGGCGATCTTCATGTTGCTCATCTGCTTTGCCTCGCTTTTTTCTCTGTGCCTCTGTGCCTTCGCACCTTTTCTTTTAACTGCTCAATACTCGTCAGCCCCATCACAAACGACCGCCCATCTTCGCCGCCTCCGGGATACAGAAGCTCATAGACGTATTCCTTTCCTTTCTTGCCGGTGATTGAGTAGAGATATTCCAAATCCTCAAGCTGTCTGACGTGACACTTTATTTGAAAGTCGCTCCACCGGCTCCACTCTCTTATGTCCCGTCTGCTGAAGCGGTATTCCCTCGGATCGCTTTTATGCTCCTTGCACCTGGTCTCTACCATCTCCCGGATCATTTTCAGTAACAATCTCGATGGCGGGGACAGCTCATCGAGCGTCCTGCCTAATATTTCCCCTGCAAGTCTGTTTGCCTTCTCTATGTCGTCAAGCGTGACTTCGATGTACTGGATCATGCCACCGTTGTTTCCTATAGATTTGATTTCTCTCTGGTACTGGTGAATGAATGCGATTGCCTTTATTAGGCCGAGGTATTTTTTATGGTCTCTCCTTGCGCGTAATGATTCGGACGGGAATGTCAGATGTTCGGCATAGGGATTGATCACTTGAAGCGGTCTTAATAATCTCTGTGCGTTATGATGACGTTTTATTATCCGCTCGGTCTCTGCTTTTTTGATCAAGCCTTCAAGAGTCTCCTGCTCTCTCTGCTTCTGCAATATCCGCTCCGTCATCTCCTTTGATTCGTCTATGGTCAAAGTGATGAATCTGTTTGATGTCTCGTAATCAAGCTCAACTTCCGTCGTTGTTATCATCAATGCCACCGGTCCTTTGACTCTGTATTCTTCTGTTTTTAATTTTCCCGTCACCAGGTCTTTGCCGGTGGCTGCGATGGAGAGATATTTTGAGGACTGAATGTTCCTGATACTGTAAGATGCCTCCCGCGCTCCGTGCTCTTCCTCGATGGCAAGAAGTTTATGAACAAGGCTGTCTTCTTCCTTGTAAAACAACGCCTGCCCTGTAAGACGTGTGTATTTGATATAGTCTTCATTGGGGATCAGCATTATTATTGCGTCCTGCAGGGTGCTTTTGCCCGCTGCCGATCTGGATTGAACGAGCACTGACAACGGCTCATCCAATTTTCTGCTTGTGGCCGCTATGTAGCCCATGAGTTTATTTGCGTCCTCGCCGGTAAGCCCTATAGTCTCAAAGTCCTCAAGGATGCGGTTAAAGAGAGAAGGCGATTTCAGAAAGTCAAGCGATTCTTCTTCCTCTGTCTTTGTCATCTTTTGTGTGGGCGTCTTGTCTGCGTTCTCCGGAGTCCAGGATTCGGCGATATCGATAAGCCTGGTCATGTCCTCAATAACGATCTCCTCTTTCTCGGAGAACAACGTTGCGCACGCCTTTGCAAAGAACAGCCTGCTTCGGTTGGAGTAGAGGTCAACTGTATCAAGATGAAAGCGTTGTCTTGCTTCCTGTAGGGGCGAGCGGCCGCTC
>JBFLXP010000107.1:0-9220 GCA_040757315.1 Nitrospirota bacterium | reverse complement strand
ATCGATGCATGATAAATTGTTAACTAACACGAAAAGTTTATTTATCGTGATAATTGTTTACTATGTAATTATACGGTGTTTGAAATGGCGCAAGAAGGCGGAACAAAGACAGATTGAGTTAAACAGCGCAGGAGGTGATACATGGAGCAAGAGAGTAAAATACCGGGACAGGAGGCAGTTCGGAAACCCAAGGAAGAGACCGTTACGGCTGAAAGCAGCGCACTCGCCGACAGGCTGCGTTTTGATCGTGTGGAATTTGCCGGTTCTCTCGGTGATCTTGGTACTTTGTTGCCGATTGTAGTAGCTATGATCCTGATAAACAAACTCAGCCCCAGCACAGTATTTCTCTCTTTCGGGTTATTCTATCTCATCACGGGCTTTTACTACCGGTTGCCTGTCCCTGTGCAGCCTCTCAAAGCCGTCGGCGCTATCGCCATCGCCTATCCTCTGCTGATTACGGAATCCGTGATAGGAGCGGCAGGCATCATTTTCGGCATCATTCTGCTTGTGCTGTCAATTTCCGGTACTGTAAATGCTCTTGCAAAGCTGTTCACCCCGGCTGTCGTTAGAGGCATTCAGCTTTCGCTTGGTCTCGTATTCCTGAGAAAGGGAATAGAACTGATCGTCCAGAAAAATCTTTTCCTTTCCGGAGTTGCCGGCAGTTTCGCTGAATATAACCTGAACCTTATCCTCGGTGTTGCCGTTTTCCTCATGGTCCTTGCGCTGCTTGATAACAAAAAACTCCCTGCTGCTCTGGCCGCTCTGGCCGCAGGTATTATCGCCGGGCTGGCATTTGGCGGGTTCGACAGTCTCAGGTTTTCTGTCGGCCCCACTAAAATAGGGATTATTTCCCCGACAATGAGGGATTTCTGGACTGCCTTCATCATGCTCATTCTGCCTCAGATACCCCTGACAATAGGAAATGCCTGCGTTGGGACCGCAGATACGTGTTGCACGCTCTTCCCGAAAAACCCGCTCCTTTCCAAGGCGAAGGCGGGTAATTTCGCCCTGACTATGGGTCTTGCCAATTTCCCTGCCGGTTTCATCGGCGCCGTTCCCATGTGTCACGGTACGGGCGGTCTTGCGGCCCACTACCGTTTCGGGGCACGGACAGGCGGCGCTCCGGTTATGATCGGCGCTCTTTTCGTAGTAATGGCACTGGTATTCGGGGAGTTTGGGTTTACTCTGCTCTCAATGATCCCGAACTCGGTACTGGGAGTCCTTCTCATTTTTGCCGGTCTCGAACTTTGTCCGTTAATACGCAGTCTCAAAACGAATGAGGAATATTTCGTTGCCCTCCTCATCTCCGGAATCGCTCTCGCCGTGCCCAATATGGCGTGGGCTTTCGGGATTGGTATCGCTGCAGACATGTTTATTCGCAAGATAAAAATAAAAATTTAGTCTCCCGATTATTTGTATGTTTCAAGTGTTTTCTAAGTCTGCGATAGGAGGTGTTCTATGAATGCTTTGGTATGCCCGACGGCAAGAATGGAAAAGCTGATGGTAGCTACAGACGGCTCTGAGTATAGTGAAAGCGCCATACGGGAATCAATTAACCTCGCAAAGATATGCTCGAGCAATCTGATTGCAGTCTCAGTAGTTAAAACAAATCAAGAGTTCGATTCCGTCCTTCCACAGTTTGTCGAAAAGGCCGAACAGGAAGCGATCAAGCATCTTGAATCGGTTAAGGCCCGGGCAATGAAGGAGGGTGTCAACTGTATATCAATAGTGAGTCGTAGTGAAGAGCCTTATGAGGATATCGTACGTCATGCTTCGAAGAATAGCGTGGACATGATAATCATGGGAACCCATGGCAGAACGGATATGAAGAGGCTTATGATGGGAAGTGTCACTGCAATGGTTATCGGACATGCTACCTGCAATGTACTTGTTTTGCCGCTCAATGCAAAGGTTGAGTGCAAGAATGTCCTTATCGCGACAGACGGCTCAAAATACGGTGAAGCAGCAGCATCTGAAGCGCTCGGAATTGCAAAAAGATGCGGAAGCTCTCTGATCGTGATATCGGTTGCTTCATCAGATGCGGAGATAACTTCGGCAAAAGATAATGTGAATAAAGTCTCGGAAGCGGCTGAAAAAGAAGGCGTTAAAACCACGTCAATAGTCGCCGGAGGAAAGCCGTATGCAGCTATTATTGAAACGTCGAAGCAGGAAAAGGCAGATTTAATCGTCGTCGGGAGTCATGGAAGAACCGGCCTCGTCAGGCTGCTCATGGGGAGCGTCACAGAGAGAGTCATCGGTCATGCAGAAGCCGCAGTGCTGGTAGTCAAGGCATAGCTTTTTCTTCATCGAGGGGTGGAAACAGACGGCCGACCAAAGAGAACCAACCCATTGATCTTTCTGTAGTGCTTCCAGTTTCTGGTCAAGAGCGGCAACCGCTTGTGAAGAGCTGTTGTCGCTATCAAGGCGTCCTCCTTTGCCATTCCCGGATATTCACCAAGTAGCGATGAATATCTGTCTGCAATATCGCCCGTTACGTTGACAATCTGATGTTTCCTTAATTCATACAGGATCGCTCTTCTTTCCAGGTCTCTCAGTCCCTGCTTGGCAAGGAGTTCTTTCTTCGTCACCACCGAGTAATATATCCTGAATTCTCCGTTCTCCACGATTTCGCTGAATAAGCCCTGATTGAAATAGTCAATAAATACGTCGGTGTCGATCAAGAGTTTGATTTTTGCCATCTTTTGATCTCGTCAAGGAATGCTTTAGAGGAAAGTCCTTTGGCTTTTCGTCTTATAGCCCTTACATAGGCTACACTGTCTTCTACATCCGTATAGCCATAAGGGTTATATTTCTCTCTGACAATTTCTTCGAGAAGCGCGACGGGATAGACCCCTTTTTTCCTGGCTTCCCTGATGATCGCTTTCTTGAGTGATGAATCAAAAGAAAGCGTCCATTTCTCTTTCCTAAGAACGGCCTTTGCCATGTCAATACCTCCTGATACGTATATTATACGTACGAGGGATTCACATGGCAAGGATTCAGATGGGAGCAGTTGTCGGCAGCTTGTATTATCCCTTCTCGTCGTACTATCATTGATTGAGACTTAGTCAGTGTGTAAGATGAGCGTCTCAAACTCTGCTTCATGCAATTGCACTTTTAGCAGGAGGAGGATCGGGCTATGAACGAAGATTACAGAGTGATTGTCACTTCCGCCGACGCGATTCCAAAAAACACTGTGAAAGCCGGCATAGGCGCCTCAATGCAAATGCTGATCGGCCCGGCCGATGCTCCGCATTTCGCAATGAGGCGCTTCATCATGGAACCCGGCGGAGGCATGCCAAACCATACAAACGCCGTCGAACATGAACAGTTCGTGCTGCGGGGAAAAGCAAAACTCGGAATCGGAGAAACAGTTTACGAGGTAAAAAGGGGAGACGTCGTATTCATCCCCGCCGGTGTTCCCCATTGGTATAAAGCAGAAGCAAACGAACCCTTCGAGTTCCTCTGCCTCGTCCCGAATTTGCCTGATCGAATCGAGATTATCGAGAAGAGTCAGACGTAGGCCGTCCAATGTTCCCTTGCGCCGCCCTGCTCTACCGGGCGGTGAACTTCGTCATCAAGCCGCACCGATCTGCTTATAAAGAGCGTGTGGCTAACACCGCGCTTATCAACACCTTCCCGATCATTACAGCAATGTGGAATTCCGGTCGAAACTTTCGGCTCTTATCCTGTCCAATGTCAAGGGCTGACCCCTAATCCTTTCCCGAAGCTCACTCATTACATCCACCTAAAAGTCCTCGGTGCGGACTTCTCCCCGACAACGCTGAATACGGTTACAAACCTTGATACTTGGTCGTTTCGGCGGGAACTTTCTTCCTTCATCAAACGTGCATCTTGGGCAGTTACCATGTGGACAAAAGTACAATCGCAAAGTAGCAGAAATGTTCATGTCATAAATTGATAATTCCCAGTTGAAAAATAGCACAGAGTAGATAAAGTGGAATTAAGTGTGGTGTCCCCGGAATTCCTCCGAATTCCTCCGCCTGCTGCCACTACTGCTGCTGATGAAAAAAGAAAAACACGACAGAAACCATGAACAATATTGTCTGTGGCTTCATTCATTCCTCTTTTTGTTCAAGCCGAAGTTGTGCAATCAATACCCATCTTTGCACCAGGTGTCGTCACCTGGTTCTATGAACGTCGATAGGTCGAGCTGTTGTGTCGGGTCCATCAGTCCTGCCTTAGTGGAGTATTTAGCAGTATTCAGAGGTGTTGGTACATTTGTGGGCGGGCTGAATATGTAATCGTTGACATTCCCTCTCAGCTGCTCGATCTGGTGGTTATCATGTACCCTTAGCACCATGAGGTCTGTGGACCAGATGATATTACTCGCATTCGGGTTATCTTTATCCATTATGGCCCAGGGGCAATGCGCCTGCACGCTCTTCAATGCACATGCGACCGCGTCATCGGCAACAGGGCAATGTGTGATGACGCTGAGTTTCGGATGGGGATTTATCTGGCTGAGGATGTACCCTAGTGCACCTTGTGGGGTGTGAGAACTTTCGATCACGGTTTTCGCAAAATAGACTGACGCATCAAAGTTTGGGTCAGCATAATCAGGCGCAGGTAGACGCATTCCCTTCGTTGCCATGAGTTCCGGAGGAAGTATCATCTCATGGATGAACACGTCTACCCCACGGGCCTCACCTGTCATAGGATCAATATTCTTCGCCTGCTCGATGCAGTTGGTTTCGGGTCTGGTGTCACTGGTGTATATCATAGTTAGGCCATTCCACTCGAGTTTGTAGCCGATGGAACCCTGTCGGCAATGGATCACCGGGAAGTGAGTAATCCTTACACCGGAATTCTTGTTATCGTATGCGACCCCTCCCACCTGTCTCCACTTCAACTCAATTGGGACGAGGGCAAAACCGTCATCGGGACTATCGTTCCCTACCGGCTTAGGTTTGCATGGAAGTCCCCAGTCCTGCTTAGTGGGGATTTTATAGCTTTTATAGCTCGTCGGTAGGAAACTGAAGCTCTCCGTGTGCCAACGCATAGCTTTCCGCAGGCTCTCGCAGAACGCTTTTGTGCCGTCGTTGTAATACTTGCCGGAACCCTTGGGGCTTTCCACTCCCGAACGACTCGGCCCCCAGACGTACAGGGGAGACTTGCGGTCTTCAGAGGGACCAAAGCAGTAAATTGCGCTCAGGTCGCTCATGTGGTCGCCATGCAGATGCGTAATGAAAACCTTATCCATCCTGCCATACGGAATTTCCATGGCAGTATAATTGGAGATAACCCCGGAGCCGCAGTCGAAGACGAACTGATCCGCCTCCCCCATGGCATCCCCCACCTCTACGAAGATGCTCATCATTTGCTGTGCAGGTTTTGAAGGCGGGAATCCTGAACCCATGAAGGTAATCCGCATCTCGTTGCTATCGAGCGGTGTACCGGGTGTAAAGTCGTTGAGTTTGGACGGATAGTCATATTGATCCCTTGGAATAACAGTGGGATAATTGCAGCCGTTGAGAGTGCATTGCTGACCTCCAATAGCTTTGACTGAATCGGAACCCAACAGGACGCCTCCAAATGCAAGCCCCCCCAGCTTTAACATCTCACGTCTTGTTATGCCTTTTGACTTTGATTTGTCAGACTTCTTCATGATTTTTTCTTCTCCCATTATCGTTGTTTTGATTATCTTCGAATCGTAAAAAAATCGTATTATCAGTAAATTAAAAGAACATTAAAAATATTTGTAACCTACAAAGGTACTCATATAAAAACTACCAAATACAGTATGAGCGTCAGCGAAATAAAAAAACAAGCAGAAAAATTATCAGGATAAACAGGGATCTTCTCAATTTCCATATGAAATATTGCCAATTTTGAAACTCAAAGAAGTGAGAATTTCAGGAAGTACATGCCATGGATAGGAGCATATTAGGAACATTTCTTCCTATGTGCACAGCGCAAATGGGGATTCTATCCAATGCTCTTTATTCCGGCTTCAAATGTTGAAATGATGATAGCGTGCCGGGTGAGAGCAGTACGAAAAGCAATTCGCAAGCAATGTTTCTTGACTGCGGCAGACCCCGGCGATCAATTGTCGACAGGATTTCTACCTTCCGTGTAGAATGTCCATCCACCTAATAGCTTCAGTGTCGCTGATCTTCCCCCAAGTAAATTTGGGTCGTCTTCAGGTCCTGATGCCTTAGAATGACCTTGGAGATAATCTCCAAGGGGACCCCATTTCTACTGGCATACGTCGCCGAATGTCGTCGGAGATCGTGAGGCGATATTTTGACATTCAGTTTCTTTCCCAATCCGGTAACCAAGTTCCTGACTGCGGTATAACAAAGAGGGAACACTCTGTCGTCAGGTGATATTTGCTTCGCGGTAACATACTCAGTCAGCCTTGTTGTTAGTGCCGCCTGAAAAGAACCGTAGTAGTCGAGCCAAATATGGCGGAATCTGTCCCTTTATGTGCCTTATTCTCCCCTCGGTTCTTGAGGTCTCAGAAAAATAACTTGCATTTCTCCTTGATCGATGCTTTCATATGCGAAAATTGTTGTTAGGAGGCTTTATCGCAACCTGCTCTAATTGAGCTTAGAACGTTTGGCTATCAGCCATTTTCAGCAATTGAAGAAAGAAATAAAGGGACGGTTCTATTTTCTGGACATGACCCTTTCGTCTGCTCAAGATCACTGCTCTAAGCTTTTTTTTAGTGTAATAATATTTAACATATTATTGACAGATAATCTTACCTGTGCTATCATGATGCCATGAGGGAGGAATCATGAACATTTATGAGAAAATAGGACTTCGGATCAGGAGGTTGAGAGAGAAGACGGGAATGAGTCAGGATGCGCTGGCCGGGAAGATGAGACTGCCTCGTCCGGCCATATCTCAAATAGAGAGCGGCGCACGGAAGATCGCTACCGATGAGATTCTCAGATTTTCGCAGATATTCCATGTGCCGGTGGGTGACTTGCTCCACCCCGGACAAGAGCCGGAAGTCCGCTTATATGAAGGGAAAGAAGAAAGAGAACCTAAACTACGAATGCGGATCAGCGTGCCGCAAAAAAATCTTCAGAAGTTCAAGGAAGTGCTGCTGTACATCCTGAACAAGGTCGGTTCCAAGCCAAACATCGGCGAAACGGTCATATATAAGCTCCTCTATTTCATGGATTTCGACTTCTATGAGAAGTATGAGGAGCAGCTTATCGGCGCAACGTATATGAAAAACCAGTATGGCCCGACGCCTATCGAGTTTGCCAAGATCGTTGAGCGGATGATCAAGAAGGGAGAAATAGAAAAAGTAAAGAGCGATTATTTCAACTATCCGCAGACGAAGTACCTGCCGCGAAACAAACCGGATCTAACGAAACTCAGGGCAACAGAGATCGAGGTAATCGACGATGTTCTAAACAGGCTTTCCGAAATGAACGCCAGCCAGATCAGCGCCTATTCTCATGGTGATGTGCCCTGGCTTACAACCGGCGATGGCGAAGTCATCGAATATGAATCTGTATTTTACCGCACACCGCCCTATTCCGTGCGTGCATATGCTGAAGAACACGAATGAGCGAATGGTTTTACAAGCCGTATATCGGGAAGCTGTTCAAAGATATTTGCCATGTGGTTGATTTTGAGAAGGATCTCAAGAGACTTGTCAGGCGGTTTGCCACTCTCGAAGAGGATTTGCAGGTTTTCGTAAAAGTGGCGATGAATATGTTTCACAAACAGAACATCGACAACCGGACGATCCTTCAAATCTCCGATCTCGCCATCCATTCTCCCAAAATATACAAGGCCAAGAAGTTCGCCTGCAAATCGCTCAAAGGAAAAGGTGTTCAGTCCGAAATAAGAGTCGTCTATGCCTATCACGAGGAAGAGGACAGGGTGGAGTTTGTAGAGATCTATTATAAGGGCGACAAGGAGAATGAGGACAGAAAGAGGATAATCAAATATTACGGAAAATGAATGCGGAATCAACACATAGGATTATTGTTTTGCAATCAGACCATGCCGTTGCAGGGGGCGGGTTTGAAACCCGCCTTCGTGAAATCCGGTCATCCACATTCAGACATGGCAGGTTTAAAACCTGCCCCTACGTTGAAACAATATCCGTTGCCTGAAATTATCGCAACATACAGCACGGGGCTGTTGGCGGCGCTCGAAAAGAGCCAAATACGGCGGCGGTGGCTCGGAGCCAGCGTCCAAATTGGTTCAAATGAACGCATCACTCCTTTGCGTGAGTCAAAGCATTCGTCTCACATAATAAATGGGACACCTATAATGCTGAAAACGGCTACGAGCCGCGTTCTAAGCTCAATTAGAGCAGGTGCGATAAAGCCTCCTAACAACAAACTGTACATAATAAAAGCATCGATTGAGGAGAAATGCAAGCTATTTTTCTGCTCAGTTAAGAACTGGGACGAGAATAGAAGCACATAAAGGGCATAGTTCCGCCATATTTGGCTCGCCTACTATGTTTCTTTTCAGGCGGCACTAACACGGGGCTCGGCTCCTGTCTCATTGGATACGCCGTCGCAGCCTTGAAGAGAGATTCTTCGATACAGCAGTCTATCGGAATTCCGTCAGAAGAGGAAATTCATGCAGTTATAGCCCTCGGGTATCCCGACGAAGTCTATCAGCGCATCGCCGGGCGCAAGAAAGCGACACTTCGATATTTCGAGGGATAACAACACCTGCAAGCAGAGACGTTCAGCACGCGACAAAAAAAGAAGAGATATGATTCGAAAGAAGCGCCTGAGATGCACTGCATCAGATTCTTACTTCCTTCCTGTATTCTGCATGACTATGGGTATTGATGAGGATGCATGGTTCTCCTGCATGTAGCATAAGGAGCATACGATGAAAAATGATGATTTCCATTTGACCCTATGACCATGCATTCTATAACTCGCTGCAAAAACAGGTTCCTCTTTTTTTTACAGCGTCGTTGATTGCTTCCATCTTCTATTAAAATTTTCAATTAAGGCCTCTACAATATTTTTGTTTGTTTTTTTGTTAAGAATAATAGCGAATGATTCCTTTGTACCTAAATCTTTAATGCTATGCCCTAAAATAATTAGATGTTCTGATGCGATTACATATCTGTCGTCACGCCTGTCCCAACGTTGAATTGGTAAAACCGTATAACATGCTGATAATAGTTATTTTAGGAGACATTTTAGCATTTTTCGATTTGAATTTAAAATTTCATAAAAGCCATACTCCCGCACCAAAG
>JBFLXP010000106.1:0-9281 GCA_040757315.1 Nitrospirota bacterium | reverse complement strand
GCGAAATATAACGGCTACAGGGATTTGAAGGTTTAACAGCTTTCGTACAAGTTGGCGATGGATATTTTCGAAATTACAAAATCATTTCCCATTGAAGAAAAATATTCACTTGTTGACCAGGTGAGACGCTCGTCGAGAAGCGTTCCTGCAAATATAGCCGAAGCGTGGAAGAAGCGTATATACTCGAAGATGTTTGTAAGCAAGCTCATCGACGCTGCTGGAGAATCGGGCGAAACAGAAGTGTGGGTGGATTTTGCGAGGGATTCAGAATATTTGAAGCAAGAACAGCATAATGCTTTGATGCGCGGTTATGACGAAGTAAACCGTATGTTATATGGTATGATTGATAAACATGAGAAATTCCTGATAGTAAAACACGGGTGCGAACACAAATAATGTACAATCTGCTTTCCCATGATTTTTCTACTCACCGGTTTCTTGACCACTTGGTGCTTCCTGCTTCTGCCTACTGTCTACTTCCTACTGCTTACTGTTTATTATTTACTATTTGTGAGGTTTCGTCATGAAGGCCCTCATTCTCGCAGGCGGTTCGGGAACGCGGCTCTGGCCGCTCAGCAGGAAAAATTTCCCCAAGCAGTTCCTGAAGCTGAATAGGGCGGACCGGTCGCTCCTGCAGCAGACCGCCGAGAGACTGCTTCGCGTGTTTTCGCCTTCGGACATGGTCGTCATGACGAACGGCGAATACAAATTCCACGTCCTGTCCGATCTGAACCAAACCTTTCTCGCTTGTTCGGCGCCGGACGTCCCGCATTCGTCGGCTGACAGCGCTCGTGGAGCATTCAATATTTCGCCGGCTCATCACTTGATTCTCGAACCTGTGGGGAGGAATACCGCGCCGGCGATCGCGTTGGGCATTAAATACTGTCTTGAAAAACTTGGATGCGGAGAAGATGAAGTTTTGTTTATCTCTCCGTCGGACCATATTATCAGACCTGCGGATAAATTCGCCGATTACGTCAGGATGTCGGAAGAGATCGCGAAAAGAGGCTATATCGTAACATTCGGTATCAAACCGACGAGGCCGGAGACGGGATACGGATACATAAAAGCGAAGAGCGAAAAGCCAAGAGCAGAGAGCGAAGAGCCGGGAACGAATAGCATAGAGTACTATCCTGTTGAACGGTTTACGGAAAAGCCCGATGCGGAAACGGCGCAGGGGTATATCGATGAGGGCGACTATTACTGGAACTCGGGCATGTTTGCTTTCAGCATCGGAACGATGATAGAGGAATACGAAAAACACGCTTCGGAGATCAGGAAGATGCTCGACATGCGATATGACGACCTCGTAGCGAACTTCGGAAAGATGCCCGACATATCGATAGATTACGCTGTGGCGGAAAAGTCCGACAGGATCTCCGTTCTTCCTCTCGACGTGTACTGGAACGACATCGGCTCCTGGGATTCGCTTTATGACGTTGTTGAGAAAGACGGAACGGGCAATGTCGCTATGGGCGACGTTATCGCGATCGACACCAGCAATACCCTTATCATAGGAGACAAAAGGCTGATCTCGACTATCGGGATTGAGGGTTGCCTGATTATCGATACAGGGGACGCTGTGCTCATCGCCAGAAAGGGTGAGACTCAGAAAGTCAGAGAGATCGTGGACCGTTTGAAAAAAGAACAAAGGAAGGAGGCGGCCGAGCATCTGACTACCTACCGGCCGTGGGGAAGCTATACGATCCTCGAAGAAGGACCAAGGTATAAAATCAAGCGGATCGTTGTGAACCCCGGTGCGCGGCTGAGTCTCCAGATGCACTATCACCGGTCGGAGCACTGGGTGGTTGTAAAAGGCGCCGCAAGGGTTACGATAGGGGAACTCGAAAAGCATGTCCACGAGAACGAATCCGTTTATGTCCCCAAATCGACTATCCACAGGCTCGAAAACCCGGGCAAAGTGCCCCTTGAGATCATCGAAGTCCAGAACGGCGAATACGTCGGAGAGGACGACATCGTGCGGACGGACGATGTTTACGGCAGGCAAAAACCGACGTAAATTCTGAATGTTGGATGATAAATGTTGAATGCTGAACTATGGAGAAAGTTGATATCAGGGAAATTACTTTTGCTTTTTCATTAGACATAATAAACCTCTATAAAAGATGTATCGCTGCTAACGAATATGTCCTATCCAAACAGATGTTAAAGAGCGGAACCTCGCTCGGAGCGAATGTCGAAGAAGCACAGGCAGCTCAAACTAAGAATGATTTCATTGCCAAAATGGCAATCGCGTCAAAAGAGGCGAGAGAAACGAAATACTGGTTAAGACTGATTAAGGAAGGGAAATTGCTTGATGACGGAAATATAATTGATGAGTTGCTAACCAAATCAGAATCAATCACAAACATCATTACAAAAATTGTCAAAACAGCAATGAGGAATAAGAATGAAAGAAAGTAGCCGTTTATCATCTATCATCCATCATCCAGCATCGTCCGTGAAACGCGGTCATCCATCATCCAGCATCCAGCATTCAAAATCGTCCTTGAAGCGTGCTTTAATCACCGGCATTACGGGCCAGGACGGTTCGTATCTCGCCGAACTACTTCTGTCCAAGGGATATGAAGTCCACGGTCTGATCCGCCGTTCGAGCGCGTTCAATACGGGAAGAATCGACCACATATACAGAGACCCGCATCTTCCGGGGACGCGACTGTTCCTGCATTACGGAGATCTTTCAGATGCAGGACAGCTCGCCAATATCATTTACAATATCAGACCGGACGAGATCTATAACCTCGGTGCTCAGAGTCACGTAAAGGTTAGTTTCGATATGCCTGAATATACCGGGGATATAGTCGGCATCGGGACGACAAGATTGCTCGATGCAGTGAGGCGGAGCGGGATCAAAACACGCTTCTATCAGGCGTCGTCTTCAGAGATGTTCGGGTCGGCTCCTCCACCACAGAATGAACAGACGCCGTTCTATCCGCGCAGTCCGTATTCTGCAGCAAAGGTGTACGCTTACTGGATCGTTGTTAACTACCGGGAAGGCTACAACATGTTTGCCTGCAACGGCATCCTGTTCAACCACGAGTCCCCGCGCAGGGGCGAGACGTTCGTTACAAGAAAGATTACCCGTGCGCTTGCGAACATGCTTGCCGGGAAACAGAAGAGGATCTACCTCGGCAACGTCGAGGCAAAGAGGGACTGGGGGTTTGCTCCCGAATATGTCGAGATGATGTGGCTGATGCTCCAGCAGGATCGACCTGAAGATTATGTCGTTGGAACAGGTGAAAGCCATTCGGTGCGCGAATTCCTTGAGCATGCATTCAGGTATGTCGGAATAGAAATAGGATGGAAAGGAAAGGGAATCGAGCGGAAAGGTGTTGTTAAATCCCTAACCTCTGCCTATGCTTCTGCTATTAAGGTCGGAGACCCCGTTATCGAGATAGACCCGAAATATTTCAGGCCGACGGAAGTCGATTTCCTGAAGGCGGATATTACGAAAGCGAGAAAGAAGCTCGGATGGCAGCCGCGTACCACGTTTGAAGAGTTGGGGAAGATAATGGTCGACTATGACATGAAACTCATCGGTCTGACTCCGGTCGGCGAAGGTATAAAGATCTGCGAGAAGAAAGGCTTCACTTATACCAGGCACGACTTCGCAAAATACGAAAAGATACGGGAAAGATGCTGAAAGGCCGTGAAGCGTAACGTGAAAGAAGGATCGAGGAACGAGGTTCGAGGGGCGTGGATCAAGAACCACTGAATCCTGTTAATCTAATGTCCCGTCACGACTTCTGTGTTGTCATTCCGGCTTGACCGGAATCTCTTTTGTTAAGAAGGACTCCCGACAGGCGGGAGTGACATAAAAAAACACTGCGTAGGACTTTTGTTATGCAGGAATCAATAATTACTGTAATGAATAAGAACGATAAAGTATTCGTTGCCGGCGGCAACGGGATGGTTGGTTCCGCGATCATAAGAAGACTGGCTTCTGCCGGATATAATAATATCATTTCGAACTATCACAGGAAAAAACCGATCTCGAATTACGGCTCACGAGTCACATTTGTCGATCTCGACCTGCGGCTGCAGCGGGATACGGATGCCTTTTTTGACAAGGAACGGCCTGAATACGCGTTTCTTGCCGCCGCGAAGGTTGGTGGCATTCTCGCGAATAATACGTACAAGGCCGAATTCATATATGACAATATCATGATAGCCGCAAACGCCATTCATGCGGCTTTCCGCTCCGGGACAAAAAAGCTGCTCAATCTCGGCTCGTCCTGCATATATCCAAAGCTTGCGTCCCAGCCCATGAGGGAAGAGTATCTCCTGACCGGCCTGCTCGAACCCACGAACGAGCCGTATGCGATCGCAAAAATATCGGCGATAAAGCTTTGCAGATATTACAACGAACAGTATGGAACGGATTTCATATCCGTGATGCCGACGAACCTCTATGGACCGCATGACAATTTCAACCTCGAAACTTCCCACGTCCTCCCTGCGATGATCAGAAAATTCCACATGGCCAAATTATTGAGGGAGAAAAAGCAGGACGAACTCGCAGAGGATGTGCGGAAATATCCTTTGGGCTTTAACCTCACCCCCGGCCCTGACCTCGACCTTGCACTCAGGAACTTAGGTATCACCGATGAATACGTTACATTGTGGGGATCGGGCAACGTTTACCGAGAGTTCCTTTACGTGGAGGACCTCGCCGACGCCTGCGTCTTCCTGATGGAAAAGTACGGCCATGCCGATATCGGGGAGTTCGTGAATATAGGCGCCGGCGCCGATAGCACGATCAGGGATCTTGCATACATGATAAAGGAGATAGTCGGATTCGACGGCGGGATACAGTGGGACCCTGCCAGGCCGGAGGGAACTCCGAGAAAGCTGCTGGACTGCGGCAGGATTACATCCCTCGGCTGGGAGCCGAAGGTTTCACTGAAAGAGGGGATTAGAAGAACTTATTCGTGGTACATGGGAATCCGCTGACTTTCTTCTGTCTTAACCTTAACCTCAACCTTAACCTGTACCCATACCTTTCCCTCTGCCTCTTCCTCTGCCTTCTCCTGAACCTTACCCTTAACCTTTGTCTCTACCTCTACACTCTACCTCTACTTTTGCCTTTACCTCTACCTTTACCCGATTGTTATTCGGCACAATATTTGCTTCTTTTGTTTGGAGCAAGTGTATAATAGGGACTGATTGAGAGAGAGCGGAAAAATCCGTCGGACATAAGGGGGAATTGACACATGAGACTTAACTCGATGGTGAAGGACGCGCACTGGCTGAAATCAACTGCGGACTGTCAATGGGACAAGGTCGTCTCATTATGGTCGAGAAAACCTAATGGAAATCTCATATTGAGACAGTGCAGGCGCGTGAGCCTTTGTCGGCGCGAGATATGTGAGAAATACGGATACACCATCATTACGGTTCTGGCCGCGTTGTTTGTCGGACTGATCCTGATCCTGCCGAAAAATTTTATTTAGAGGCAGGCACGAGGATCGAGTGATTAGGCAAGGCACGAGGATAGAGGATGAAATTTGAAACTCTGGAAGTCTGGAAGCGATCGACTCGGCTTTGTGTGTCAATTTATCAAACCTTGCGCAAACTCAAAGACTATGGATTCAAAGACCAGATCACCCGATCTGCCCTATCAATACCAAGTAACATCGCCGAAGGATTTGAGAGATCTTCACAAAAAGAATGTCTGAGTTTCTTGTCTTATGCGAAAGGTTCGTGTGGGGAACTCAGAACCCAAATCCATATCGCTGTCGAAATTGATTATGTGGACGAGGAAAAAGGAAAAGCGTGGTTAAACGAAGTCCAGGAAATCTCTCACATGATCGGCGGCCTCATGAAAACTAAAAGGAGATTTTTAGCCGAATAAATCCCATGCCTCGTACCTCGCGCCTCGTCTCCTTCCTTTCCTCGTGCTCCGTGCCTCATGCCTCGTATCTCGTACGTCGGGCCTCGAACCTTGTGCCTCGCACCTCGTACCTCGTGCCTGCCTTTCTGTGATCCGTATCACTTGATGTCCGATGGGAATATCCTTATAATAGTTCAGTGCGTGAACGCACGCAATTTGCTTCGTTTCTGCCCTGTAACAAGACCCGGGCATCGGCGGTAGCCTGCCCGGAAACAGGTTAAGGCTGAGAACAACCAGCAAATACTTGACCTTCTTTTCCTCGACTTGGTCTCAACCCAAGCCTTAACCTTCTTATTGTGAGTTTGCTTCGATCCTCGAACTTCGAGCCTTGCATCTGAAAGGCATGGACGAATCCCAATTCAAGACCCTTCGCGAACTGGCGAAGGACGGGACCCAATCGCAGAGAGACCTGTCGAAACGAATGGGCCTGAGTCTCGGGAGGGTGAATTATCTGGTGAACGAGCTCCTCAGAAAAGGTTTTATCAAGGCGGAGAGGTTCAAGAATTCGAAGAACAAAGCCGCATACAAATACTTGATCACTCAAAAGGGCGCAGCAGTCAGGATGACAGAGACAAATCATTTCCTGCAGAGGAAACTCGAAGAATATGCAAAACTGAAAGAAGAGATAGCAGTGCTCAGGCGCGAAAACCATAACAGCCCGTAGCCTGGATAGCAACGAGGCACGAGATACGAGGATCGAGGATGAAATTGGACAACCTGGAGGTGCCGAAACGAGCCGTCCGTCTTCACGATCTCTTTTCTCGCTCCTCGTTCCTCGATTCTCGCACCTTATCCCTCGCACCACGTATCTCGCTCCTCGAAACTCGTGTCTGGTTCATCGCTCCTTGCGCCTCGTGCCTCGTTGTGGCGGGTCGCTATTCACCATTTTACCAATTCACCTGGTTGCCGTTGCGGTTCTTGAGCTGTTTTTTGCTATAATGAGGAACTATGAACAGGGTCGGCATCGATGAAACGGTTAAGAAACTCAAGGAGACTTTGTCGGCGCAGGGCGATATTCTCCTTGTTTTTCTCTTTGGGTCTTTTGTTAGTGGAGATATGACCTCTTTGAGCGACTTGGACGTAGCAATATATTTCAACGACGCTGTTGATTTTTACAGGATAAACACTCTGAGAGAGGATATATCTGAGATGCTCGGAATAGAGACGGACATTGTTGTTTTGAATACCGCTTCTCCCGTGATAAAAATGCAGGTTCTGAAGAAAGGCGGCTTGCTGATAAATAAAGACCAAAGGGCTTATAATGATTTTTTTGTGAACACAGTGAAAGAATATGACGACCTGAAGAGGACGAGAAAAGAAATAGAGGAAAAGATCCTGAGAGGAAGGATTTATGCCTGACAGGGACGTTACGCTCGCAAAGTCCGCCGCAATTCAGAGATGTCTGAAAAGAATTAAAGAGACCACAGGATTAGACGCGAACAGTCTCGATGACATGGATAAGCAGGATATTTTTATTCTTAACCTGCAGAGAGCGGTACAGGCAGCTATTAACCTCGCAGCACATATTGTGGCTTCGGAGGGGCTCGGCCTGCCGGACACGATCAAAGACAATTTTAAATTGCTTGAGCACGCAGACATAATTAATGAAGCGCTTAGAATGAAAATGGAATCCATGGTCGGCTTCAGGAACATAGTAATTCATGATTATCAGGCAATTGATAAAGATATTTTGAAATCCATCCTGTCTAATAACCTTAAGGACCTGGAGGACTTTTATACGACTGTTCTGCTTCACTTCAAGATTGTAGCCGGGCAATGAAACGCAGCCGTTTGCGCCCTATTTTGTTATTTCACTTTTCACGATTCACGATTTACGGCTCACGCGTTACGGTCTTATGCGATTCACCAATTCACCTATTGACCAATTTCGTACGATGTGTGAACATCGAAGATTTGACCCCGAGCGAAGCCGAAAGTGCGCATTGACCAATTTCGTTTGACCCCGAGCGAAGCCGAAAGTGCGCTATTTACCAATTCACTATTCAAACTTGTAATGTAATTCAGGGAAAGTCATAATAGAAACGGAGGTGTTCATATGGCGGTGAAAACAATTGGAAGATATATAGTTACCGATCAAAGAATCTGCCATGGAAGTCCCGTGTTTCGGGGCACGCGGATCTTAGTCGCCGATGTTCTTGAGCAGGTAGCAAGCGGAATGGCATGGGACGCCATTATTGAAGAATGGCGGGGAGCATTGTCCAGGGAAGCTATTGCCGAGGCAATAAAGCTTGCAAGGAAAGCTCTCATATCCCGTGCTTCTGAACTTGCCGTAGCCTAAAATTGTGTATATTCTGGATGAAAACATTCCAGAGAGTCAAAGGCAGCTTTTGCGATCATGGCGAATCCACTGCAGGCAAATAGGCCATGAAATCGGGAAACAGGGGATATCTGACACTGCTATTCTTTCATTGCTTCATAAGGGTAAGTCTGCAACTTTTTTCACCAGGGATTTAGGTTTCTATAAGCAAAAAAATTGTCATCGTGATTCTTGTCTGATAATTCTGGAAGTAGGACAATATGAAGTTGCAAGTTTTATCCGCAGAGTCCTCAAACATTCTCACTTCAGTTCAAAAACAAAGAGGATGGGGCGCGTTGTACGGATAACTCATGACAAGATACGATACCTGAACAAGCAAACTGAACATGAGATGGAAGTGCCATGGCTACTCTAACCTCGTTCCTCGATCCTTCTTGCGCCTGGCTATTTACAGCTCACGCTTTACGGTCTTATGCGATTCACCATTCACCGTCATCTCATTCACCATAGATGTGCTATCATATGTCTCAGGAGGTTATAGAAATGAAGAATATTACCCTTGAAGATATTTATAAAAAGGTCGTCGATTTGCAGCAGGAGGTTAAGGAGATCAAGAAGGGACTTCTCGATGAACCTGAACTGCGAGAAGATTTTATTCTGCGAATGAGGGATATTGAAATAGAAAAGACTATTCCGGTAGAAGACTTTGGGAAAAAATACGGTCTGAAATAAATGTACAGGCTTGCCATCATTGTGAACGAATGTCAAGATGCAAGACCTGACCCCGGCCTGTGGACCCCTCTTCAGTTCAAAAACAAAGAGGATGGGGCGCGTTGTACGGATAACTCATGACAAGATACGATACCTGAACAAGCAAACTGAACATGAGATGGAAGTGCCATGGCTACTCTAACCTCGTTCCTGGATGCTTGTGCTTCGTGCCTGGTTCCTTATTCACCAATTCACCGGCATTTTTCGATTTACGGCTCACGCTTTACGGTCTTATGCGGATGCTATTCACCCATTTCACCCATTGACCAATTCACCGTTATTTATGGCTTGTTACCTCGTGAATAAGAGAAAAAGTAG
>JBFLXP010000105.1:0-9293 GCA_040757315.1 Nitrospirota bacterium | reverse complement strand
CAAAGATGCTCGGAATAATATAGTCTTCACTCAGATGTTTCTCGTCCACCACGGAAGCAATCGCCTCTGCAGCGGCTATCTTAATCTGTTCATTCACAGTCGTCGCACGACAATCAAGAAGCCCCCTGAAGAGTCCGGGGAAACAGAGCATATTGTTGATCTGGTTCGGGTAGTCGGACCTGCCCGTGGCAAGAATGCGCGCGTGGGGATAGGCGTCTTCCCACGCAATTTCAGGATCCGGGTTCGCGAGTGCGAACACGATGCGGTCCACCGCCATCCGCTTCAGGTCTTCGGCCGTTATCACGTTCGGCGCAGAGACGCCGATGAACACATCGGCATCCACAATCGAGCCTGACAAGCCACCCTTTACTCGCGCCCTATTCGTGTGTTCGGAAATCCATCTCTTCACCGCATTCATGTGCTTCTTTCTCCCTCTGTAGAGAACCCCCTCTCTGTCGCAGACGACGATGTTCTTTACTCCAGCCTCCAGAAGTATCTTGCAGATAGCAGTGCCTGCGGCGCCGGCACCCGAGATGACCACCTTGAGTCCTTCAGTAGGTTTTCTTACGACCTTGATGGAATTCAGAAGAGCGGCCAGAACGACGACCGCTGTTCCGTGCTGATCGTCGTGAAAGACAGGGATATCAAGTTCACTTTTCAACCGTTCTTCTATTTCGAAGCAGCGAGGGGCTGCGATGTCTTCCAGATTTATCCCCCCAAACGCAGGGGAGATATGTTTCACTGTCTCGACAATTTCCCGGCTGTCCCTTGTCGAAAGGCAGATAGGAAAGGCGTTAATATCGGCAAACTCTTTGAAGAGCATGGCCTTTCCCTCCATGACAGGGAGCGCTGCCTCCGGGCCTACATCGCCAAAGCCGAGAACAGCGCTTCCGTCGGTCACGATCGCCACCGAATCTCCTTTCATGGTGAAGCGGTATGCCTTTTCTTTGTCATGCTGAATCGCCAGGCATACTCTGCCGACGCCAGGAGTGTAAACCCGCGAGAGATCGTTCCGGTTGCCGACTGGCACTTTGTTATGAATCTCTATCTTCCCACCGTGGTGAACAAGGAAAGTCCTGTCGGTAACGTGAATGACCCTGACGCCGTCGACTTTTTTCACAGAGGCGACAATGTCTCTTTCATGTTCCTCGTCACGCGCATTGACCGTGATGTCCCTGACAATTGAATCTTTCACGGCCCTCACGATGTCTACAGCCATGACATCTCCGCCGATCTCGCCGATGGCGGTGGCTATCTTGCCGAAAATTCCGGCCTGATGAGGCATCGCGAGTCTCAGGGTTACCGAGTAGCTGGGGCTTGGGGTCTTTGTCATAGGATTATACCTATTATACGTAAAAAGACACCGGTGAGAAAAAGCTATATCCCCGGATTATGTGCATATCAGTGGCGGGAAGAGCAGATGCGGCATCATCGCTCATTCTCGGTCCCGATAGGAATCGGGATCTCCGAGGTATCCCCATAAGAATCGGGATAAAGCCGCTCCTGTGCTGCATCTGCTCTTCTCAGGCGAAATATCCATGAACAATGTGGGATAATAGACTCATGGCTGTTCGAAAGAAACGGAAAAATATCAATCTCATAGCGATCGGTTTCTTTATAGCATCCGCCCTTTTTTATCTCATCAGCGAGAAATATCCGCTGGCAGGTAAACAGGCCGGAGACGACTTTGTTCCCGTTATGGAAGTGCATGACGGTGATACGGTGAGTGTCACGATGGACACGCGGACGGAAAAAATAAGATTGATCGGTATCGACGCTCCGGAAATGGGCCAGAAACCCTGGGGTTCGGCGGCAAAAAGCTATCTTGAGAACCTTTTGAGTTCCTCAGGATGGAGAGTGCGGATCGAGCTTGATGTTGATAAACGGGACACGTACGGCCGCAGGCTTGCATATCTCTGGACGGCGCGGGGAGAGATGATTAATGTCCTTATGATAAAGGGCGGATACGCGATGCTTTACACACATGCTCCGAACGTTAAGCATGTGGATGAGCTTGCGGCCGCTCAAAGAGAAGCAAGAGGCGCGCGTATGGGCATCTGGGGAGAAGGAGGCTTGAAGAAGAGACCCGGAGATTACAGGAAGGAGCATCCGAGAATATAGGTTCTCAAGATTTCTTATATAGCTGTCCAAAATAATTTGACATAAAGATATGGCTCAATTTATGAAGCCAGATAAACTACCTTGTTTGTGTGCATGCCTTTATCTGATTGTAATGTTTTCGCAAGTTCATAAGTGAGGCTTCCGCTTCGTCTTCAGCCTCATCGGGATGACCCGTGATCTGGCTTCATAAATTGAGCCATATCTTTCGTCTATCGGCGAGTGTCCATCAATGCTTTTCATTCACATAATTTTTCTTGAATTCAGAAAGTATGCCACATGCCTCATCTGCCGAATCGGCGAGTGAAAAGAGATTTACATCCTCTGAAGCTATAGTATTATGAGATATGAGGTTTGATCCGAACCAGTCTATCAGTCCCTTCCAGTATTCTTTGCCGAAGAGCACGATCGGAAAAGGATAAATTCTCTTTGTCTGTGCAAGTGTGAGCGCCTCAAAGAGTTCGTCCATTGTGCCGAAGCCGCCGGGGAAAATGACGAAAGCCATGGAGTATTTGACGAACATCAGCTTTCTTATGAAGAAGTATCTGAAAGAGAGCGAAATGTCCTGGTATTCGTTCCGTATCTGCTCCGCGGGTATCTCTATGTTCAGCCCGATCGACTTGCTCGTTCCCTGCTTCGCTCCCTTGTTAGCACCCTCCATTATGCCCGGGCCTCCGCCTGTGATCACGGCGAAACCCGCATCGGAGAGTCTTTTGCCAAGTTCCACGGCTTTCTCGTAATAGAGGGAACCGGCCTTCATCCGCGAACTCCCGAAGACTGCCACGGCAGGGCCGAGTTCATGAAGCGTTTCGAACCCTTCGACGAGTTCAGATGTTATTCTGAATACACGCCATGTTTCAGAATGCTTGAGATCTTCCATCTACGTCTCCTTTTTCGTTCAGTTTGTTTTTTAATTCTACCCCATACGGGGGGAAAAATCATTCCACGCTTTGCACGGTATATGGTAAAGTGTAAAGACGTGGCGGATATTAAGATTCTAATGGTGACCCTGTGATAGTCTGGGCGTTAGCGGCAGCCGCAGCCCTCGTGGTTTTCTGGATAATCGTTACGTTCAACGGCCTTGTGTCGTCGAGAAACGATGTGAGGAACGCCTGGCATCAGATCGATGTGCAATTGAAGCGTCGGCATGATCTCATCCCCAATCTCGTATCGGTTGTTAAGGGATATATGGAATATGAAAGAGGGACACTCGAACTTGTGACTGCTGCCCGCGGAAGGGCGGTCTCGGCTGCACGTGTTAGAGATAAAGCCGAGGCTGAGGACATGTTGACAGCGTCGCTTAAGAGACTCTTCGCTGTCATGGAAAATTATCCCCTCCTGAAGAGCAATGAAAACGCGATGGAACTCCAGGAGGAACTCACATCAACAGAAAACAAGATCGCCTTTTCGAGACAACTCTACAATGACCTCGCGGCGAACTTCAATACGAAAAGAGAAATTTTCCCCAATAATATTGTCGCGTCTTTGTTTGCCTTCGGCGAAGCGGAATACTTCAGAATAGAGGAGGGCGAACGAAGATAGTGTGTTGTCCCACCAGTGGCTTGTCATTCCTATCTGTCACGACGCGAGACGGACGTTTCGGCATCCCGTGTTTACCGTCGATTATTATGACGCGAAGTGGCAGAGCGGATGCAGTATCATCGCTCATTCTCGGTCCCGATAGGAATCGGGACCTCCGAGGTATCCCGATAAGAATCGGGATAAAGCCGCTCCGATACAGCATCCGCTCACCACTCTATCGCCTGAAGCGTTCAACCGGCAGAAGGACTGGAATGAGGGAATCATGCCCATAACTTTTATTGACATCGAAAAACAGAAGACCTCGAGAATAGGCCTTCTCTTTGTCTTCCTGCTGGTCATGTACATTGTGGCCACGATCTCGTTGTTCCAGGGCTTCCTCTTTTTCGTGCCCTTCCTGATAATGAAGAAAGGCTTTTTCCCGTTCTGGAGCGATCCGGTCTACTTCTACTTCATCCTGGGCTTCTCTCTTGTCATGGCCTCGGCCCATTTCTTGTTCTCGACGCGGGGAGCTGCGGATTCGGTAATGAAGAGCGTGGGCGCTGTTCCTCCGGACCCTGAAGACGGTGTGCACAGGCGCCTCAAGAACATTGTCGACGAAATTCAAGTGGTGACGGGAGACAGAAGAAAAATACGATGTTTCGTGATACCGAGTCTTTCCATGAACGCCATCGCAGCCGCCGACCTCAAAGGAGATTCAGCCATAGCCGTCACGGAAGGTCTGCTTTCGCGTCTCACGCGGCCGCAGCTTGAAGCTGTGGTGGCACACGAAGCGTATCACATCCTGTCAAACGACTGCGTACAGGCAACGGCGGCTACCAGTCTTTTCGGAGCTTACGCTGCGATGATCGAGAAGATGGCCGACTTAGGTGAGGACGAGCGGGGAGGAATGGGCCTTCATCCGGCGTTCATGCCTTTTTGGGTTCTTCTCAAGCTCAGCCATCTTGTAGCCATGTTCGTTTCGAGGGAGCGTGAATACAGGGCGGACGCCGCATCCGTCAGGATGACGCGAAATCCCGTCGCTATGGCCGAAGCGCTTTACACTATCTCCCGGAACTGGACCGGATCGGGGTTTATAGGCATGGGGCTTGAGATGCTCTGCATCGCCAATCCCCAGATGGCCGAATTAGATGAATCCGAGGGATTTTTTGTAAGCCTGATGTCCACTCACCCGCCGATACGGAAACGGATAGGAATTCTTTTGAAGATGGCTCATCGGGGTATTGCCGAACTGCGGGCCGGCGAAGAAGCAGCCGCTGCCGCGCCTCAAGAAGAGAGGGTCGCTCAGCCGCTTTACTATGCTCTCGATCAGAAACAACATTGGCAGGGTCCTTTCACCGTCAAGGATCTGGCGGCGCTGTCATGGCTTTCTCCCCGGAGCTGGATAAAAAGCGGGCCCAAGAATGAAATAGAGCGGGCCTCCGAAGACAACGCGGTGGGGGCGCTTCTTGCTGCAAGACAGAATACTGAGGGTGATACCGCGGAATTTCGATGCCCGCACTGCTGGCAGCCGCTGAGAAAAATCCCTTACGAGAGAACAAAAATATATGAATGCCGATCCTGCGGGGGTGCGCTTGTTGAAAATACAAAGATACCGAGGATTATCGTCAGGAAAGAAAAGATATGCACCGAGAGGATAGCCGCGCTTGCCAAAGCAGTGCTTTCCGACAATCAGAGAAGGCTTCCGACCAAAAGGCTGAAGAATATCGCGGGCAGGGCAGCCCCGCTCATATTGTGTCCCGGATGCAAAAGCCCGATGATGCGGACATTCTACAGCCTGGCCTATCTGGTGGAAATCGATAGGTGTACGTACTGCAATCTGACCTGGTTCGACAGAGATGAGCTGGAAATGCTGCAATGCGTAATCGAGAACAGGATGATGCCGGATTTGGGTGCGGAGTGACTTCAGTAGATTGTTTGTCAAGCTGTGAAATCTGCCTGCGCCATCCTTCGACAAGCTCAGGATGACACACTTCACTGGTCAGAATGTGCAGAGTGCACAAATCCAGCGACTAAAAGTGTCATTGCGAACGAAGTGAAGCAATCTCGTCTCTCGTAGTGAGATTGCCACGTACCCTTTGGGTGCTCGCAATGACCGATAAGGTCAGGGTTCATAGTGTTATCGCTGGTTTTGGGAAGCGACCCGTGTCGCCGGAGATCCTTTCTTTGGATATAATTACTAAAAAACAACAAATCAAAGGAGGGAGTTGCTATGCGAACAAGTGTCTTACTGCTTATGTCGTTTGTTCTTGTTTTTGCACTGCCGGTATCTGCCGATGTTTGCGTCGATTGCCACAAGAAAACCACCCCACAGATTGTGACGGACTGGGAGTTGAGCGGGCATAGTAAGGGAGGTGTTGGATGCGCCGCTTGTCACGGCGATCAGCACAAGTCCGCGGATGATGTGGCCAAAGCCAAGATCCCTCTTCCCGATTCCTGTGCCGGATGCCATCCTACGCAGGTCCAACAATTCAAATCCGGCAAACATGCTTTTGCATGGGCGGCCCAGTGGGCTATGCCGACCGCGCACTGGCAACCTATGGCGCTGATGGAAGGGAAGAAAGGATGCGGAGGATGCCACAAAATCGGGCTGAAGACAGAAGATGAGATAAGGAAATTGAGTTCGCAAGGGGCGGGATTCGGACTTGCATCCTGCGACGCATGCCACACGAGGCACACTTTTTCTGTGAAGGAAGCAGGCCAGCCGCAGGCGTGCCGGACCTGCCACATGGGAATCGATCATCCACAGTGGGAGATGTTTTCATCTTCGAAGCACGGAGTCAGGTTCCTATTGAAACAGACTAAGACCCTGCCCGAGAGCGCTGCGGCGCCTACCTGCCAGACTTGTCACATGCAGGAAGGAAACCATGCGGTCAAAACAGCTTGGGGGTTTCTGGCAGTTCGTTTGCCGATGCCGGATGACAAACGGTGGGCCGACGACCGTGCAACAATTCTGCAGGGTCTCGGCGTTCTCGATCCCAAAGGCAATCCGACCGACAGACTTGCTGTTGTAAAGGCTGCGGATGTCGTACGTCTGACGCAGGAAGACTGGCAGAAGGAAAGGGACAAGATGATGAAGACCTGCGGCCAATGTCATTCTGAAAATTTCGCCCGGTTGGAACTTGAGAAAGGCGACCAGATGATACGCGAGGCAGACCGGCTTATGGCCGAAGGAATCCGCATCGTCAACGATCTTTATGAGGATGGAATACTGAAGAAGCCGGAGAAGTATCCGCATGCGGCAGCCGATCTCCTTACGTTTCATGACGCTCCTACCGTCATAGAACAGAGACTCTTCCTGATGTTTCTCGAACATCGCATGAGGACGTTTCAGGGCACCTTCCACGCAAACCCCGATTATGCACTGTGGTACGGCTGGAGCGAGATGCAGCGTGATCTTACTGATATTAAAGAACGCGCTGCGGAATTGAGAGCCAAGACGAAGAAGTAGAATAGTCAAGAAGTCAGGAAGTCAAGAAGTGAAGAAGTGCGGATGTCGTGGTTCGATATCCGTCCTACTCATTGACGGATCACCATGACATCCGGGCAGCACCTCCTTTACCGGCAGCCGCCCGAAATCTGATATAATAAAATTTGGTGGAAAAATCGCTTTCTGTTATCCCTCTTGGTGGTGTTGAGGAGATCGGCCTCAACATGACGGCCCTCGAGTATGACGGTGACATCATCGTGGTCGACGCAGGGCTGATGTTCCCGGAAGAAGACACCCTGGGGGTGGACTTTATCATACCCGATTTCTCCTATCTCCTCCAGAACAGCGAGAAGGTGAAGGCTGTTGTCCTGACTCATGGCCATGAAGACCATACCGGCGCCCTTCCGTTTCTCCTTAAAGCACTTCCGGTTCCTGTTTACGGAACGCCTCTTACCCTCGGCCTTGTGAGGGAAAAGCTCCGGGAACACAGTCTCGAAGACGCCGAGCTTATCCCGGTCATGCCGCGGGATGTCGTGCA
Organism: Nitrospirota bacterium; assembly: GCA_040757315.1. GTDB lineage: Bacteria > Nitrospirota > Thermodesulfovibrionia > Thermodesulfovibrionales > SM23-35 > JAKLQR01. Next base: position 1,668 of record JBFLXP010000105.1, on the reverse strand, counting down.
AGTCGGAGTTTTCTCGGTCGAGTTTGTCAGGGTTACGCACAGCATTGTGGACGGCGTCGGTCTTGGCATAACGACTCCTGTGGGGCTGATCGTGCATACAGGAGATTTCAAGCTTGATCCGACGCCGGTGGACGGCCAGCTTATGGATTTTTACAGGTTCTCCGAGTACGGCGAACGCGGCACGGTACTTCTGATGTCGGACAGCACGAACGCCGAAAAGGGCGGATTCACTTTCTCCGAGAAGGAGGTGAGAAGGGCCTTCGAAGACATCTTTTCCAATACGACTGGAAGGATTATTATAGCGACCTTCGCCTCGAACATTCACAGAATCCAGCAGGCCATCGATGTGGCGGTGAAATTCGGGAGAAAAGTCATCCTCTGCGGGAAGAGCATCGTGTCGAATGCCCAGATCGCGCTGAGTCTGGGATATCTGAGAATCCCGCTGGAAACCTGGCTGAAGCTGGAGGACCTCAAGAATCTGCCGGACCATGAAGTTGTTATCATCACGACCGGAAGCCAGGGCGAGCCCATGAGCGTTCTTTCGCGTATCGCAACAGACGAACACAAACATATCAAGATCAAAGAAGGGGACATGGTCATCCTTTCCGCCAAGATGATACCGGGGAATGAACGCTCGATCGGCAAGATCATCAACCATTTATTCAGAAGAGGTGCGCAGGTCGTCTACGAGAAAGTCTCGGAGGTCCACGTGTCCGGCCATGCATCCAAGGAGGAACTGAAACTCATGCTGAATCTCATCAAGCCGAAGTATTTCATGCCCGTGCACGGAGAGTACAGACACCTCGTCTATCATTCGATGCTTGCAAAAAAGCTCGACATTCCCAAAGAGCATATCTTTATCATGAAAAACGGGGACATCCTTGAAATATCCTCATCGGAGGCGAAAAAAAACGGCAACATAAACTCGGGCCGTATCTTTATCGACGGGAAAGGCGTGGGCGACGTAGAGGAGATGGTGCTCAGGGACAGGCTTCGGCTTGCCCATGACGGAATCGTGATCGTTCTCCTGGCTATAGAAAAGATAACGGGGAATATTGTCTCCGGTCCGGACATCATATCGAGAGGCTTTGTTTTTGAAGACGTTTCGCAAGAGGTCATCAGCAATGTTAGAGACCTTCTCTCCGGAACTATCCAAAGTCTGGACAAGGAGATGTTATCCGACACCTCGCTCCTCAAGGCGAAGCTGAGGAGCACGTTGAAGAAATACCTCAGGGACACGATGGACAGACGGCCTATGATTATGCCCGTGATCCTGGAGGTATAGCATCCGATGCTTGAGGCCGTTATACTCGGCATCGTTCAAGGACTGACCGAATTCCTGCCCGTCAGCAGCACGGCTCATCTCATCTTATTCCCGTGGTTTTTCAACTGGAACGGGAGCGTCGATACCCTCACTTTCGACATCGCACTCCACGCCGGCACACTTTGTTCGCTGCTCCTCTGCTTCTGGAAAGACTGGCTGGATCTCATTCTGCGAAGGCGGAGACTCTTCGGCCTGATTGTCCTCGCATCTATTCCGGGCGGCGCCGCTGGGTATCTCCTGAACGATTTCGTTGAAAGCAGCCTGAGACAACCGCTTCTTATCAGCGTTATGCTTATAGTTGTGGGAATAGTCATGCTCGTCGCTGAGAAGGCGTCGAGAAACAA
>JBFLXP010000104.1:0-9315 GCA_040757315.1 Nitrospirota bacterium | reverse complement strand
TTCAGAACTTTGTTATGACAAAATTGTTTTTGCGTTGACAAAATTGTCCCATATCCATTAAGGTATAAACATACGGTAACCGTTTGCCGTATAATACTTTTCTCATGAGACCGAATGTAACCAGACTAACCAATGGAAGCGAGGCAATAACCTATGTGCAGACTTGCCGCGATAACATCGCATGAATATTTCTCCCCTGTGGAGAACATACTCGCCCTCGAGACGATGAAGGAAGGGCATGACGGCTCCGGCCTCGGCCTGACCCTCAAAGATCTCGGCGGTCACTTCGAGAAGCTCAAGGGCTACCCGATCCTCTCCGGCATCTGCTCCAAGAAAGGGGCTAAGTTTCTCGATGACTACATGGACAAGGCCGGGTTCAAGCTGATCGATATATGGGCGCCTAAAATCAAACAGATCAAGGGCATTACGGCCCGGGACCATTATTTCGCGAGGGCATACGATTACCCGGCGTCATACAAGCATAAGCCGATGAAGGAAAAGGAAGACCTTCTCATGAACGTCCGCCTTGCTTTGAGAAAAATAGGGGAGCCTGACGAGTCAATGTTCGTCTTTTCTTTCTATCCTGACGTTCTGACCCTCAAAGAAGTCGGCGACCCGCTCGAAGTTGCTGAATTTTTCGGCCTTGACAGAGACAACATCAAAGCGAAGGTCATTCTGGCCCAGGGAAGACAGAACACAAACTATGCAATTTATCTTTACGCATGCCATCCTTTTTTCATACAGGGGTATTGCTCCATGACGAACGGAGAGAACACAGCCTTTGTCCCCATCAGGGAGTATCTGATGGGCAGGAAGTTTCCGGGTTATATGGGATACAACAGTGACAGCGAGGTATTCACGCACATACTCCACTACACAGTCCGGCAACTGGGATTTCCGCTCACCTATTATAAAGATGTCATCACGCCGCTCAAGGAATCCGAGATAGAAACGAGGGAAGACGGAGAGGCTCTGGAATTGATCAAGCATTCCTTAAGGCCCCTCTGCATCGACGGGCCGAATGTCATTATAGGATTTACACCCGACGGCGCCTGTTTCATGGTGCATGACGCCAAGAAGCTCCGTCCCGGGGTCGTCGGCGGAGTGGAGGGCAAATATGCGCTGATGTCCGAGGAATGCGGTTTGGACAGCGCCATCCCCAAGAGGGACAAGTCCCGGGATATCTTCCCGATGAAATACGACATGGTCATCGTCAGGCCTCAGGCAGAGGAGGTTAAGGTATGGAGCCAGCTACAGCATTAGACCATAATCACCAGCTATCATTGAGAGAGTTTCCCTATATCATCCGCTGGAGGGAGGACCGGTGCAAGCGCTGCGGCCAATGCACTGCGGTCTGTCCTGTCAAGGCGATCGAGCCGACGGTCAAGGTGCAACGGATTGTGCAGTCCGAAGGTCCGGTCCCGACGCCGACAGCGGCAAGAAAGATCATTCATATAGTTGAACAGGTCACCGACATGGAGCGTTATTGCACGGGATGCGGCGCATGCACGCTTGTCTGTCCCAACGACGCTATCGAACCTGAATATAACCCGCAGCACAAGTTCCTGCATTTCAAGAACAAGGGCGGCGAGGGATATAAGCGCGGCGGACGGAGGAATGACCCGCTCGTATCGACGCTTGACAGGCTGAAATTCACGCGTATTTCGATGCTCACGGACCCGGCTCTCGACGCGGGAAGACACGAGTTCCGGGTGAGAACTCTTCTCGGGAGGATTCTTCCTGCCGACGAACTGCCTTTGAAAAGAATCAACGGAAAACTTGTCGTCGATCATGATAACGGGAAGTTTATACCTCCTGTCCGGGAAATATTCCCGATCATGATCGGAAGCATGTCTGTCGGCGCGCTTTCGCCGCCGATGTGGGAAGGTCTTGCCATGGGAGTTGCATATCTGAATGAAGTGGAGGGTCTTCCGGTCGTCATGGCGACGGGTGAAGGCGGAGTCCCGCCGAGGTTATTAAAATCGAAATTCCTGAAATATATCATTATTCAAATCGCATCGGGATACTTCGGATGGGACGAGATCATCCACGCAATCCCGCATATGGTCGAAGATCCCGCCGCAATCGAGATCAAGTACGGCCAGGGCGCGAAGCCCGGTGACGGCGGACTTCTGATGGCGCAGAAGGTATTGAAGCTCATCGCAAGCATACGGGGCGTGCCGCAGTTTGTCGATCTTGCATCTCCCCCGACGCACCAGACGAAGTACTCGATTGAGGAGGCGGTTGCAAAGATGATACAGTCCATGTCCATGGCATGGGGATTCAGGGTGCCTGTATATCCGAAGATCTCCGGCACCAAGACAGCGCGGGCTGTTCTGAACAACCTTGCGCGGAATCCATATGCCGCCGCGCTCTCGATTGACGGGGAAGACGGCGGAACAGGGGCGGCATACAATGTATCTATTGATAAGATGGGGCATCCCATCGCATCGAATATCAGGGAATGCTATCTGGACCTCGTAAGGCAGGGGAAACAGAACGAGCTTCCCCTCATTGCTGCCGGCGGAACAGGAAAGAAAGGGAATCTGGCGGCCAATGCAGCGGCATTGATCATGCTTGGCGCGTCGGTTGTGTCCGTTGGCAAGTATATGATGCAGGCGGCAGCGAACTGTTTCGGCGACGAATATAACCGCTGCAACCTGTGCAACACCGGAAAATGTCCACGGGGGATCACGACGCAGGACCCGAAACTCTACAGGCGGCTCGATTCCGACAAGGTTGCCGAACGGGTCGTTGAGATATTCAAGTCTGCCAACGTTGAATTAAGGAAAATCTTCGCTCCCATGGGAAGGAGCACGGAACTGCCCATCGGCATGTCGGACGGGTTGAGTATCGACGACAGGGCAATGGCGGAAAGATTAGAGATAAGCTATGCGTGCTAAGACGAGCAACGGAAAACAGAAGTCGGAAGTCGGAAGTCAGAAGCCAGAAGCCAGAAAACAGAGAACAGAAAACAGGGTACATTCGGCAGTGGCGGTTTCTGAGTCTGGCAAAATTGTTAACATTCAGGGAATTGTGGAGGGAAAACGGGTGCCGTCCCGTATCCTTGAGGAGCAGATTCAGCAGGCGGTCCGGGACGGGGGACGCGATCTGCGCATAACTGCCGACGGGCAGCATGGGATCGGCGGGAGAATCTGGCCGAGAAACGAAACAGTGAGAGTCAGCGTGGACGGTCCTGTCGGCCAGAGACTCGGAAGCATGGGCATGTTAGGTACGGAAATCACGGTTAACGGCAGCGCTTCCGACGACGTGGGCTGGATCAACTGCGGGGCAAAGATAACCGTTCTTGGCGACGTTACCAACGGTGCGTTCAATGCCGCCGCACAGGGCATCCTTTACGTCCAGGGAAGCGGCGGCGCCAGGTGCGACACCATGACAAAGCACAACCCGCGTTTCGATCCTCCACAGTCCTGGTATTTCAGAAATGTCGGCGATTCCTTCGCGGAATTCAAGGCAGGCGGGATAGCGGTAGTCTGCGGAGTCAATCCGCGCAATCCGCACAATATCCTCGGATACCGTCCTTGTGTCGGCATGGTCGGCGGGACCATTTACTTCCGCGGTCCGATTCAGGAATACAGCGACAGGGACGTAAAGCTTCTTGATCTGACCCCTCAGGACTGGGAATGGCTCACTGCGAATATGAAACCTTATCTTGAAGCAATAGACCGGACGGCATACTATGAGGAACTCGTCCGTTCGAGCGACGAATGGAAAAAACTCATGGCGTACACGCCCGAAGAAAAAAGGGCCCGCCGGTGGTTCACGATGTCGACAACGGATTTCCGAAAAAATTTCTGGGAGAAAGAGGTCGGTCAGGGCGGCATTTTCGCACCGTACATGAGCCACGACCTCACCATATTGCCTTACATAACTACCGGCAAAGACAGACGGAACAAGCCGGTCTGGGCGAACGAAAAATATCTGCCTCCGTGCGCGTACAATTGCCCGACCCATATACCTTCCCACAGGAGGGCGTCGCTGATACGTCAGGGAAAGCTTCATGAGGCACTGGAGCTGGTGCTGCAATACAGCCCGCTCCCGGCCACTGTGTGCGGGCAGATCTGCCCGAACCTCTGCATGCAGAGCTGCACACGGGCCAAGCTCGACAAACCGCTGGGAATAGACGAACTCGGCAGGCTCGCGTTGGACCTTCCCGCGCCGAAGCGGGCAGAGCCGACGGGACATTCGATTGCCGTGATCGGCGGAGGCCCGGCAGGGCTGAGTGCGGCGTGGCAGCTCGCCATGAAGGGCCACACCGTTGACCTTTACGAAGCGACGGATAAGCTCGGCGGCAAGCTCGAACTCTGCATACCGAGAGAACGCCTGCCCCACGAGGTGCTCGAAAAAGAGCTGTCGAGATTCAGGGAGATTGGCGTCAATGTCCGGATCAATGAGAAAATCGATCTGAAGAGATTCGAAGAGATATACAAGGAACACGAGATTATGGTTGTCGCATGCGGCGCCCATAAGCCCAGAATATTCCCATTCCCCGGCTCGGAACACATCGTAGCTGCTTATGATTTTCTCAAAGGGATCAATATTGGAGACGTTCCGAACCTCGACGGGAAGAAGGTCGTAATCATCGGCGCCGGCAACGTGGGTATGGATGTGGCTTCCCAGGCTTTCAACTGCGGAGCGGAGTCTGTGATTGCAGTGGATATCCAAAAGCCGGCGGCTTCCGGCAAAGAGATGGAGACCGCTGCCGCAAAAGGCACACAAATCCTCTGGCCGAAGATCTCTGAACGGTATGATCGCGCTGAGAAGAGGCTCTATTTCAAGGACGGGACATATCTGGATGCCGACGCGGTTATCATGTCTGTCGGCGATGTTCCGATCCTCGACTTCCTGCCGCAGAGCATCCATACCGAAAGAGGATGGATAGCGGTCAATCAGATTGGGCAGACATCGGACGTTAAGGTTTTTGCAATCGGAGACGCCACGCGGCTCGGTCTCGTGACCCATGCGATCGGTCAGGGAAGGATTACGGCGGAAACGATCCATTATCAACTCATGCATGCGCCGCGATGGCCCGAGATCAAACAGGTCATTCCCTATGAGCGGATCAGGACGGAATACTATGATGTGTGCCGGGGCGAGTTCGCATCTCCTGAACAGGAAGCGAATAAATGCATGTCCTGCGCAACATGCCGTGACTGTCATATGTGTGAGGTCACCTGTTACTGGGGCGCGATCAGCAGGGTCGACAAAGAAGACGGCTCCTACGAGTATGTGGTTGATGACGATAAGTGCATCGGCTGCGGCTTCTGCGCAGGTATCTGCCCGTGCGGCGTTTGGGAGATGGCGGAGAATGTTTAATAAAAGGATTCGAGGGTTCAAGTGAACTGCCTCTGGAATTCCGGGACCTTGAATCCTGGGATCCTCGGACCCTATTAATTTATGGCGCAGTCTTTAGTCAGAGAAAATCGCATACTTTCAGCCCTTCTTGAGGTCAGCAAGGTGCTCAACTCCTCCTTCGACCTCGAAAAAAATCTCTTCCGCACCATGCGGGTGCTCGGAGACTTTCTCGAGATGGAACGGGGATCCGTGTTCCTTCTGGACGGCAATTCGAGGGAGTTAAAAATCATTGCCGCCCACGGACTCACGAAGGAGCAGATCGAGCGCGGCAAATACCGGATAGGCGAAGGGATAGTGGGAAGGGTTCTTGAGAAAGGCTCTCCGATGATCATCCCGAACCTGCGGAATGAACCGCTGTTTTTGAACAGGACAGGATCGAGGATCGATAAAAACGGCATCTCTTTCCTGTGCGTGCCGATCAGATTCAAGGGAGAATCCGTAGGCGTGCTCAGCGCAGATAAAATATTCCGGGACAAAGACATAACGGTCGACGAGGATATCCGGGTGCTCGAAATCGTCGCGTCGATCATCGCTCAATACGTCATCCTCTGGAAACATTATCGGAATTCCGAGCAGGAGAGGGAGAAGCTTAAGTTCGAGTTGAAGGGCAGGTACAGCCTCCCGAACGTCATCGGCGCCTCCGACAGGATGAAGGAAGTTTTCGAGTCCGTGCAGCGCGTGTCCGACTCGAAAGCGACGGTCATCCTTTATGGGGAGAGCGGCACCGGCAAGGAACTGATCGCAAAGGCGATACATTACATGGGCCCGCGCTCTAAAATGCCGTTCATAAAATTCAACTGCGCCTCTATTCCGGAGGGGCTGCTCGAATCGGAACTTTTCGGTCATGAAAAAGGGGCTTTCACCGGCGCTATAAATGCGCGGAAGGGGAGGTTCGAACTCGCCGACGGCGGGACGATTCTGCTCGATGAAGTCGGTGACCTTCCGATTAATCTGCAGCCCAAGATTCTTCGGATCCTCCAGGAGCGCGAATTCGAGAGGGTCGGCGGAGAAAAGACTATAAAGTCTGATGTCAGGCTCGTCGCTGCAACCAGCAGGAATCTCGAAGAACTTGTCTCAAAGGGCAGATTCAGAGAGGACTTATTCTATCGTCTCAACGTCGTGCCCATTTTTATGCCCTCCTTGCGGGAGCGGAAAGAAGATATCCCTCTTCTTGTCGAATTTTTTCTCAGGCGGTTCAACAGTGAAAACAACAAGGACGTCAGTATTTCTCCAGAAGCGCTCAGGGTACTGGTCGACTACGCCTGGCCGGGGAATGTCAGAGAGCTTGAAAACACCATCGAGCGGATTGTCGTCATGTCGGGGAAGAGTATAATCAGAGCCCCGGATCTGCCGGTCAACCTCAAGCTGCCGTCACCGGAAGAAGTCATGAGAAGAGAGTCATTGAAAGCGGGGCTTGAAGATATAGAAAAGTCGAGCATCCTGGAGGCCCTCGAAAGGACCGGCTGGGTTCAGGCAAAGGCGGCCCGGCTCGTCGGCCTCACCCCGCGGCAGATAGGATACAAGATCAGGAAGTACGGCCTGTCCGGATCGTTCGGAATCTAATAAGTCATCGTCTATCATCCCTCAGACTTGTCACCATCAATTTGACACGAACAACGGACTTTGATAGGTTAGATCAATGAATGGGTTTGAGGATAGAAATGAGTGATATCAAGATCCTTATTGTCGAGGATTCCCCTTCTGATGCGGAGCTGATGGAACGCGAACTGCGCAAGGAAGGTCTCTCATTCCGGGCAAAGCGGGTCGACACACGCGAGGATTACATCGCGGAGATTAGAAGGTTCAATCCTGACTTGATCCTATCGGACTATACCCTTCCTTCTTTCGACGGCATGTCCGCCCTTTCGATTCTCAAGGGGATGAATCCCAAGACGCCGTTTATCTTCGTCTCCGGGACGATCGGCGAGGAAAAAGCGATCGAAGCCCTCAAGCAGGGAGCCGCGGACTACGTGCTCAAAAACCGTCTTTCGAGGCTTGTGCCCGCCGTGAACCGGGCGTTGAAAGACGTCGAGGAGCAGATGGAATTCGGCCGGGCGCAGGAAGCGTTGGCGAAAAGCGAAGAACATTACAGGATTCTGGCGGAGGATATGAGGAAGAGCAGGGATGCCTTTCTCAATATGCTTGATGATGTCAGCCAGTCGTACCGGGAACTTGAGCAACTTTTCCTCGGACTTGTGAAGGCGATGGTCAGCGCCCTTGACGCCAAGAGCCGGTGGACACGCGGTCATTCCGAGAGAGTGGCGCTCTATTCTTCAAGGATTGCGAGAGAGTACGGAATGAGTGAGGACAAGATCAAAAGGATGCACCTTGCTTCCCTTCTTCACGATATCGGCAAGATCGGCACATACGACTATCTTCTTGACAAGCCCGAGAGACTGACGGCGGAGGAATTTGAAGTAGTCAAGAAGCATCCTGCTCAGGGGCACGATATTCTGAAAGATATAAAGCAGTTGAAAGATATCCTGCCGTTCATCAGGCATCATCATGAACGGATCGACGGCGGGGGATATCCCGACGGACTGAAAGGTGACGAAATTTCCCTCGGCGCGCGCATAATGCATATTGCCGATTCCTTTGACGCAATGACCGCCGACAGGCCATACAGGCCTGCACCGGGAAGAGAATTTGCCATATCCGAACTGAAACGCTGCGCCGGCACCCAGTTCGATACTCGGATGGTTGATATTTTCTTGGCAGTCCTGCAAAAGACGGAGCCCGCGCAGCAAGGCGGCTGACCGTGAGTACGTGAATAATCCGGATTATTCATTAATTTCTTGATTGGTCAGAGCAGATGCTGTATCCCGAATGCTTTCGGGATTCCTATCGGAACCGAGAATGAGCGATGACACTCCATCTGCTCTGCGAATCCGCGAGTCATGAATAATCAGGGTTAATGGATCTCTTCGTCCGAAAAAACGTCGCGCAATTTTTCATACCTGCCGCCAAACCTGCTTTTTAGCAGGTTGTCAAACCGCTTGATGATCTTCATGACATAAACATCATGCTTTATGTAGTCTTCTGCCATAGTTATGAATCCCGGGTTCCGGCTCCAGGTGCCGCTGACCCTGCCGTATTTGAATATCGTCCCCATGAGGACTTCTTTCGAATCGACCACCACCACTATGCCGCGCCCGCCTTTTTCCTCATACAGGGTATCTTCAATGGGGTGCAGATAGAGTTGCGCCCATTTGAACCGGGTAGACCCGAAATGGACAATCGCAACATTGACGTTCCTCGCCGCGGCGTCCCGCACGGCGTCCTCCATCTGATCAAGCTCCTCCTTCCAGACCGACAGGAGGACGGCCCGCTTCGCACCGTGTATCGCCTGTTTCACCTTGTCCATTAAGTAGCCGTAATCGGAAATGTTCCAGACAGATGAGAAATCCATTGTATCGTCCAGCAGAGACAGCGACCGTTTCAGCGCCCCCGCTACCGCCTCGGTTCTGCTCTTGTATCTTTCGAGAAACACATCCGGTTCGACGGGCAGATACCGCTTCTTTTTTTCCGTTTCGACGACGGTGATGATGCCTTTATCGAGAAGCTTGCTGACAACCTCGTAGATTTTCGAGGTCGGTATTCCCGCCCTCCTGCCCACCTCATACGCCGTGGCAGGGTTGTTCCTGAGCAGGCACAGGTAAGCCTTCCCCTCGTATTCAGAGAGCCCGAGTTCGGACAGATGTGAGAGAATTTTTTTCATTATTAACTACCCTGGTAGTTAATGCTATATGATATTTTGATGTCTGTCAAGCGTCGATAGCCGCCGGTTTGCTCAACATCGGGACCTTCTCTGTTTCATCTTGGATCGCATATGTCCAAAAGACATAGTAAAGGCGGCAAACGGAAAGAGAGGGATGCGGCTCAATTTCCGAAGTCAGATCACGGGTTGTCTCGATGAGGCTGAAGACAAAGCGGAGGCCT
>JBFLXP010000103.1:0-9320 GCA_040757315.1 Nitrospirota bacterium | reverse complement strand
TCCCGAAAGCGTTCGGGGCTCATTTTCGTCTCCCGAACGGTGAGACTCCGGGATATCCCGATAAGAATCGGGACAATGCCGTATCCTGCTCTCTCTGTGAAGAATCTGATGAAGATAGCGATCTGAACTCGCAGGCGTAAAGGATCCCTAAGGAGGACACCATGGGCTACACGAATGTCGCTTTAAAAGAGAAGATTCTGGAGATGTACCCGGAGATAGGAAAAAACGGAATAGCCGTCGGCCTCGACTTTAATGAGGCCAAAAATGCCTATATTGTTACGTTCAAGAAGGACCATCAGGAACTGACGACCCATCTTGAAAAAAAGGATGCCGACGACTGCATGGGCGGGATTAAGTGCGTCTACCTTGGCGTGCAGATAGGGCAGTTCATAAAGAATTTTGAGATCCGGAAATAGCCGGGAGATCGCGGTTTAGGGGCTGATGGCTTTTCAGCAGGCTGTTGGCGGAATTTTCAGTCGCCTCCGATGAAATGATCCATCAGTCTGTACCCTTCATCGAAAACAAGGATATCGTCCCTTCCGGTGATGGATTCATCGAAGCCCTGGTTTTCATTATTCTTTTTTGTTCTGCTGTCGTAGATAACGAACGGCACAGGTTCATCCGTATGAGTCCTGACGGCTATCGGGGTAGCATGATCGGGAAGAACGAGTATCCTGAACGCGTCGAAGGACTTCATTCCATCCAAAACGGGCCCCACTACCAGTCTATCGAAATCCTCGATGGCTTTGATCTTGTCTTTATAAATGCCGGAATGGCCGGCCTCGTCCGGGGCCTCAACATGTATATAGGCGATATCCACCCTGTCGAGAGCTTTCAGCGCTGCCTCGGCCTTTCCGAGGTAGTTCGTGTCGAGATAGCCGGTAATGCCGGGAACTTGAAGTATTTCAAAGCCGGCAGAGATACCGAGGCCCCGCATAAGGTCGACGGCAGAAACCAGAGCGCCTTCGAGTGAATACTTCTGTTTGAACGTCGGAAGCTTCAGTTTCTTACCCTGACCCCAGAGCCAGATGCTGTTAGCCGGTTTTATTCCTCTCCGCACCCTTTCTCTGTTAACGGGATGCCCTTCGAGAACGGCGGCGGACTGAAGCATCAATTCCCGAAGTGTGTCTTCCCCCTCGCCGACAGGAAGATAGTCCGCAATCTCCTTTCCCGTTATGTCGTGAGGAGGAGTGCATTCGACATTCACAGATCCCGACGACCACACCATGATATGGCGATAACTGACCCCGGGATAAAAACTGATCGCTTCAGAACCGAGTTCCTCATTTATGTCGAGGACAAGTTTCCTCGCCTCCTCAGTGGTGATGTGGCCGCCGCTATAGTCCTCCATCACCGCTTTAGTTTTGTCCTTGTTATACTTCAATGCAACAAGATTGCAGCGGTAGGCAACATCGTCGTCCTTCAGAGAAATGCCTATGCTGGCGGCTTCAAGGGGAGCTCTGCCCGAATAATACTCCGCAGGATCGTATCCAAGAATGTTCAGGTTTGCAACATCGGACCCGGGTTGAAAGCCCGGCGGAACGGTCCTAATCTTCCCGATTGTCCCTTCCCGGACAAGCCTGTCTATATTGGGTATCGACGCCTGTTGCAAGGGCGTCTTTCCGCCCAGTTCCCCGAGAGGCCTGTCAGCCATGCCGTCTCCGATGAGCACAATGTATTTCATAGTCATTTTATTATATCCCTTTCCAGACCGTTCTCGTATTATTCCGGCTATTCTACAACGCCAGCTTCCAGAAGTTCCACGATCACCCCCTGATCCCTCATGGACTGGATACTGCTCTTCACGTTTTCTTCCGCTCCCTCGAGGTCAAGTACCATTTCGCCGGATGTCTCGGTGACCTTGGCCTGCCGTATGTTCGGCATAACATCGTATTTCTTGGCCATGGTAAATATCACCGGCTCCTTGACGAGGTGTTGGGGAAACTTCAACTTCACTCTCTGCTTCATGACGCCCTCCTGTTTTATTCCCGGATTAGCGCCGTGTGCCGCAAGCCGGACACCCGGGGTTTTTCGGAGCGGCCACCTTTCTGAATGACGCCTTTAGTGCATCGTAGATCAAAATGTGTCCCTTGAGAACCTCTCCAATGCCGAGGATCAGTTTCAGCGCCTCTATTGCCTGAAGCGAGCCGATCACGCCGGGCACGGCGCCGAGAATGCCTTCTTCCTGAGGAGCAACATCAGGCTTTGGAGGCTCTTCAAAGATGCACCTGTAGCAAGGCCCTTCGGATGTCACAACCATGACTTGTCCTTCGAAACGCGATACAGCGCCGGTTACAAGAGTTCTTCCCGTCAACACGCAAAAATCATTTATCACAAACCTCGTCGGAAAATTATCACTGCAATCGACGATAATATCGTAGCCATTCAGAAGCTCGTGGATGTTTTCAATTGACAGTCTATGCCGTATGGGAATAACGGCGACGTCAGAGTTAAGAGATTCGAACGTGTCCTTTGCCGAATAAACTTTTGGCTGCCCGATCTTTCGCCGGCTGTGCGCTATCTGGCGTTGGAGGTTGCCGAGTTCGACCGAATCGTCATCGACAACGACAATCGTGCCGACCCCCGCGGCGGTGAGGTAATAACCGACAGCCGAACCCAATCCGCCTGCGCCTACGATAAAGACTCTTGCGCGGAGAAGCCTCCGCTGGCCTTCTTCTCCTATTCCCGGCAGGATGAGGTGTTTGCCGTAGCGCTGGAGCTGGTCATCTGAAAGGCTCAATTCATTTCCCAGACACAATGTCATTCACTCGAAGATGAGTCAGCCAGTAATCTCCCCGCCCCTCTTCTCCATCATAGCTATTCCCCTTCTTTCCCTTCAACTCTGATGATGACTGTTTTACCCATCACAATCGGCAGGCGGTCAATCTCCTCCATCGCCTTTCTCACATCCCTTTCTTTTGCCTCATGGGTGAGCAGGACGAGAGGCACAGCTTCGCCGACCCGCCTTCCTTTTTGGATCACGGAAGAGATACTGATATTATGCTGGCCGAATATGCCCGAAATTTTCGACAATACTCCTGGTTTGTCCAGGGCTGAAAATCTGAAGTAGTGCCTGGACACAACGTCGTCCATTTTCTTGATCCTGACTTCTCTCGAGCTCTTCGGCAGAGTCGGCACCCTTCCGACAGCGTTTTTTCTGATATTCCTCGCGATATCCACAATATCGCTGACAACCGCGCTTCCGGTCGGCATGGAGCCGGCGCCTTTGCCATAGTAAAGCGTCGAATCGGAAGCATCTCCGTCAACGTATATCGCATTAAATGCGCCGTCGACCTTGGATATCAGATACTCTGTCGGGAGCATGGTCGGGTGGACCCTGAGTTCAATCTCGCCGTCAGACTCCTTTGTGATAGCGAGCAGCTTGACTTTGTAGCCGAGTTCTGATGCCAGGGCTATATCCTGGGCCGTGATCTTCGAGATCCCTTCAATATAGACCGAGTTGTAGGAGAGCGGTATTCCATATGCGAGAGATGCGAGAATAGTGAGTTTGTGAGCGGTATCGAACCCTTCGATGTCGAGAGTCGGGTCGGCTTCGGCATAGCCAAGTCTCTGGGCCTCCTTTAAAGCATCGGAGAACTCGACGTTTTCGTACGTCATCTTCGAAAGGATAAAGTTGGACGTTCCGTTGATGATTCCGTAGACCGCACGTATTCTGTTCGCAACGAGGCTCTCTTTCATGACTTTTATGATGGGAATAGTCCCGGCAACCGACGCTTCGTAGCCGACCTCAACGCCCTTTTGGGCGGCAGCCTGAAAGATATCGGTTCCCTCGGTGGCGAGAAGCGCCTTATTTGCCGTAACAACGTGTTTGCCGTTAGTTATGGATTTCAGGATGAAATCCTTTGCCGGTCTGATCCCGCCGATAAGCTCGACCACGACATGGATTTCCGGGTCTTCCATCAAAGAGTTGGCATTTGTAGTGAGCACCCCGTCCGGTATTCTGAATCCCCTGTCCCTGGTAATGTCGAGATCGGCAATTCTCCTCAGGTTGATCTCAAATCCGACCCTTTCACTTATGACATCTTTGTTTTCAAGAAGTATGCGGGCTGTGCCGCTTCCGACGATACCCAATCCTATGATGCCGACGTTGATCATTTTTTCAACACCTTTCTTATGCCCTTCGTTGCCTGTTTAATCCTGAGCTCGTTTTCAACGAGGGCAAACCTTACGTAGTTGTCTCCTCCCTCACCGAATCCGATGCCCGGGGAGACTGCAACCTTCGCCTCTTTGATCAGGAGTTTGGTGAACTCCAGCGAACCCATATGCCTGAACCGTTCCGGTATCTCCGCCCACGTAAACATCGTCGCCTTAGGCGGATCAACGTACCATCCGGCCTGGTGGAGACCCTTTATCAAGACATCGCGCCTCGACTCGTAGATCTTTCGTATCTCCTCGACGCATTCCTGCGGGCCTCTCAAGGCCACAATACTCGCTATCTGTATGGGCTGGAACATGCCGTAATCCAGATAACTTTTGATCTTGATGAGCGCTCCCACAATGTCCTGATTCCCCACACAAAAGCCGACCCTCCATCCCGCCATCGAATAGCTCTTTGTCAAAGAGAAAAATTCAACACCCACGTCTCTTGCTCCGGGCGCCTGAAGAAAACTCGGCGCCCTGTAATCATCAAAGACCAGATCCGCATAGGCCAGGTCATGAAGAACGATGAGGCTGTTTTCCTTCGCAAAATCCACGACTTTCTTGAAGAAATCCAATCCGTCCAGGACCTGAGTCGTGGGATTATGCGGAAAGTTTATGATGAGCATCTTCGGCCTCGGCCAGGAAGACTTATACGCCTTTTCCATTTCCTCAAAGAAATCTATTCCCTTGCCGATGGGGATGCTCCTGACCTCCCCTCCGGCAATAATCACACTGTATGGATGTATCGGATAGGCCGGTGTCGGTGTCATGACAACGTCCCCGGGGCTTATTGTTGCAAGCGCGAGATGGGACAGACCTTCTTTTGATCCGATAGTGACAACCGCCTCTATCTCAGGATCCAGGATCACGTCATAGCGTCTTGCATACCACTCGCATATCGCATTCCTCAACTGGGTTATTCCTTTTGAGGCTGAATATCTGTGGTTTTTTGGATTGTGGGCAGCTTCGCAGAGTTTGTCTATTATGTGGTCTGCCGGAGCGCCGTCAGGGTTGCCCATGCCGAGATCGATAATGTCTTCCCCGCGTTGCCGTGCTTCTATCTTGAGGCTGTTGACAATGCTGAAAACGTAAGGTGGCAGTCTTTTTATTCTGCTGAACTCATACACGGTATCACCAATCCAATTCTTTTCTACAAATTGGAAGTTTGTCATTGTCCGGCTTGACCGGACAATCCAGGACCATTGAAGGACTGGATTCCCCGATCAAGTCGGGGAATGACGGAATTACACAAATCCTGCTTCATGGACAGCCATCTATAGTATTCAACTATTATACATCTCCTCCGCATTCATTGAACTCCTGACCAGGGGAGCAGAAGCCACATGTTTGAACCCCATGGAAAGAGCCGCAATGCGAAGCTTCTCAAATATCTCGGGCCTCACATATTCAACAACAGGAACATTCAATCTCGAAGGTCTGAGATATTGGCCCACGGTTATCATATCACAGCCGGCATTTCTTAAGTCCCTCAGGACACTCATGACCTCGGTTATTTTCTCTCCGAGTCCGAGCATGAGACCTGATTTTGTATATATTTCCGGGGATGCATTCTTGGCATACTCCAAAATAGAGAGTGAACGTCTGTACTCTGCGGAAGGTCTTAGCATGGGATACAGTCTCGGAACGGTTTCAACATTGTGGTTATAGACATCAGGCATTGAATCGAGGACGGCGTTCAGGCTCCTGAAAATGCCTCCGAAATCAGGCGTGAGCACCTCGATCTTGACGCCATGTGATTTTTTCCTGACAGCGCGGACAGTCTCTGCAAAATGCGACGCTCCACCGTCATGAAGATCATCCCGTGTAACAGAAGTTATTACAACATGGCGCAGTCCCATCACTCTTGCCGCCATTGCGACCCTCTCCGGCTCATCACGGTCAGGGGGACCGGGGAGTGAAGAATCAACAGAGCAGAAAGCGCAGTTCCTGGTGCATTTTGAGCCGAGTATCATGAAAGCAGCAGTCGGCCTCGAAAAGCATTTGCCCATATTCGGGCATCTTGCCTCTTCGCAGACGGTAGAAAGGCCGTAGCTTCTCAATATACGTTTTGTATTGTGGACCTCCCCGTTGTTTCTTGTCCTTATCCATTCCGGCAGTCTCAAATCTAACCCCCCATGGCTTGGTCATTAAAAATAAAAGAAATATCGAACTTTGTCAAACTATCCCAAATTAAGCCGACATAGAGATATAAATTAATAAGCCTGTAGAAAAAGAAAGACTAAGAATTCAGTTATCCGTCATTCCCCGTCCGTCAATACGTAAGACGGATGATCGGGGAATCCGGTCTTACAATGGGCTGGATTGTCCGGTCAAGCCGGACAATGACAGCACCGGAGGTTCTGTACAATCTCCATATCGTGGTCAACTGTAACATCAATTCCCTCTTGTTAATTTCTTTTTTTAAGTGTTATCCTTAAAAAAGTAATTCACTTGCCCCTGAGGTCCCCCCGCGACAGCAGGCATAGAGTACAAAATTATACGAGAGCAAAGAGGAAAGTGATATGTTGCACGTGAAACTAAAAAGACGATTGCCGTATAGGCCGACGGAAAGGATGAATGTTGTCAGCTATCCGATCAGGGATATAGTCGTGGAGGCAAAGCGCGAGGAAGCGAAGGGAAAGAAAATGATCTATCTCAATATCGGAGACCCGCCCCAGTACGGATTCAAGCCTTTCAAGGTGATTGCCGACAGGGTGAAGAGCGCGCTCGACGAAGATTTTCAGGGCTACGCGCCTTCCGAAGGCGACGAGCAGCTCAGGAAGAACGTGGCGAAGACCGAGAAGTGCAAACCCGAGGACGTGTTTGTCGTTGCGGGATTGACTGAGGGAATAGACTTCTTCTTCCATTCTTTTATAGGATTCGGGGAAAAGATCCTCCTTCCGAATCCGGTATACCCGCTTTACCTCAGCAAGGCGAAACAGTTTGAAGGCGATACCGTATTTTACAGGCACGATTCCGAAGGACAGATAGACGTGGCGCATTTGTCCAGAAAAATCGAGGGCGCGAAGGCAATAGTGATCATCAACCCGAATAATCCTTTGGGCGCGGTATATTCCGAACAGAACCTCGCGGAAGTCGTCCATCTCTGCTCTGAATACGACGTACCCATATTTTACGACGGATCCTACGACCAGCTTGTTCTCGATGGCAAACAGGTGGACTTCAGGAAAATAGCACGGAAAAGAGTGCCGTTTATTTATGGAAGCTCGCTTTCGAAGGACTTCAATTACCCTGGTGCAAGGATAGGATGGGTAGCGTTTCACGGCGACAAATGGGAGTATGTGAAGAATGCGTTCTTCCTTTTGTGCAACCAGCGGCTTTCGGTCAATTGGGAATACCAGAAGGCCGCCGCCGCTGCGATAGTGGACCGTTCCTACCCGGCCTATATTGACGGAGTAAAGAAGAATCTTCTGGAAAGAAGGAACGCTTTCATCAGCATTGCCGGAAGACTGCCGGTTTCTTTCCCGGTTCCCAAAGGCGCTTTCTATGCATTCGTGAAAATAGAAACGAAGAGATGGAAAAAGGACATCCAGTTTGTTCGCGCCGCTCTCAAGGAGGGGGTTGTCTTCGTCCCTGGTTCAGGGTTCGGAAGGCAGGAGGACGGAGTGAGTTTCAGGACCACGTTCCTTCCGGAGCCTGGGATCATAGAAGAAGCGTTCGACAAGATCAGCAAGATACTGTGAGGGTTTGGTCAAATCACTAAGAGATGCAGAAGTGATGTCTCATTTTTGTCATTCCGGCTTATCCGGAATCTTTCTTAAGAAAGGCTCCCGACAAGCGGGAGTGACAGATAAGGTAGAAATCCTATAGGTTCTAATTATGCGGAGATAGCGGCGACGTCAGTCTTTAGCCTCTTTCCCCTTTGCCTCGTCCCACAGCCTGTCCATCTCGTCAAGAGTCATTTCGGACAATTTTTTGCCCTCTTCCGAAGCCGTCATCTCTATATGCCGGAACCGGTGAATGAACTTGCTGATTGTTTTTCTCAGCGCGTCCTCGGGGTTCACGCTGACGAATCTCGAAAGATTGACGAGCATGAAGAGAATATCACCGAGTTCATTTTCGATCTCCGGCTGATCTTTTGTCTTCAGTGCCTCTTTCAGTTCGTTGATTTCCTCGTCAACCTTCGCCAAAACATCATCGACCTTTTCCCAGTCAAAGCCAACTTGCGCCGCCCTCTTTTGGAGTCTGTGAGCCCGGAGAAGGGAAGACATGGCCTTCGGCACGCCCTCCAGAATCGAATCGCGCAGTTTTCCTTCCTGCTTCTTTAACACCTCCCATTGTTTTAAAACTTCTTCAGGCGTCCTGCACTCCGCATCTCCGAAAACATGCGGATGTCTCGCAATCATCTTCTTCCCAATCTTCTCGATGACATCGGACATCTCGAATTCGCGGTTTTCCTTTGCGATTTGGCACTGGAAAACTATCTGAAAGAGGAGGTCGCCGAGTTCTTCTCTAATCTTAACGGGATCGTTTTCTTCGATCGCCTCGACAAGCTCGTAAGCTTCTTCGATAATGTATGGCTTAAGGGAATCCCTCGACTGTTCCCCGTCCCAGGGGCATCCCTTTTTACCTCTGAGTTTTTCCATGATGTCTAAAAGTTCCTGAAGGTCCATGATTTCCTTCCGAAATAAATATATCCCGATACTCCAACAAGAACTAATGTTAACACAAATATGATTTCCGGTGACAATTCGAGATAGATAATCTTCTCCACGTAATGAATGATGAACGATCCTGAATACGAAAGCGAGGGATTGTGTTTCTGCCTCAGCCATATTTCGACATGCGTCAGGGGACAGTACCAGCCGAAGACTTGCATAATGACCGAAAAAAAGATCCCCCCGATATGGAGCAGTTTGAAGAGTCTGCGTTTCCTGCCGAAAAAAGCGCCGAATATAAGAAAGAGTATCCAGAGGAAATGGAGAAGGACGACAAAATCTGCAGCAAGTCTATAAAACATTACGTCGCTGCCCAAAATAATCTGACGCAGTGACATGGCTCGACTTCTGAAGCCAGATCACGGGTGGTCTCGATGAGGCTGAAGACGAAGCGGAGGCCTCACTCACAAATTTAATGAAAGCATTATAGTCATACAGAGGCATGTACCCTAAACAGAGGTAGTTTATCTGGCTTCAGAA
>JBFLXP010000102.1:0-9333 GCA_040757315.1 Nitrospirota bacterium | reverse complement strand
CCCGTTGAAGAAAATAACTGTCCAACCAGCTTCCCGGATCGAGCATCTTCCTCCTTACCTTTTTGCGACTATCGACGCGATGAAACAGAAGGAAAAAGGAAAGGGTACCGACCTGATCGACCTCAGCATCGGTGATCCCGACATTCCAACGCCGGTTCACATCGTCCGTGCGATGAAAAAGGCGGTTGAAAACCCTGTTCACCACCGCTATCCGTCTTATGAAGGCATGATCTCATACAGGGAAGCTGTGGCGCGATGGTATGAGAACAGATTCGGCGCAAGACTTTCACCCCATACAGAAGTGCTTTCGCTGATCGGTTCGAAAGAAGGAATAGGGCATATCCCCCTGGCATTCGTCAACCCTGGAGATATCGTCCTCGTCCCGTCTCCAGGTTATCCTGTATATGCGGTAGGTACGCTTTTCTCCGGCGGAAAAAGCTATTTTATGCCGCTTCTTGAGAAGAATGATTTCCTGCCGGATCTCGGAGCGATACCCGGGAAGATCCTCCAGAAAACCAAACTGCTTTTCATCAATTATCCGAATAATCCTACATCGGCGTCTGCCGGCGAAGGTTTCTTCAAGGAAGTGATCAGAATGGCCCGGCAGCACAACATCATCGTCTGTCACGACGCATCGTACACCGAGATCTATTACGATAAAAGACCGTTAAGCTTTATGCAGGTTCCGGGCGCCAAGGATGTGGGCATCGAATTCCATTCTCTGTCCAAGACATACTGCATGACGGGATGGAGAATAGGCTTTGCTGTCGGCAACAAAGACGTTCTTGCGGGTCTCGGCAAGGTGAAGACAAACCTCGATTCGGGCGTTTTCCAGGCCATACAGGAGGCGGCTATAGCCGCCCTTGATACCGATGACAATATTTTGTCAGGCATCCGAAAAACCTACCGCGAGAGAAGGGATGCGCTCTGCGGCGGGCTCGAAAAGTTGGGCATGGATCTGAGGAAGCCGGACGCCACTTTTTATGTCTGGGCGAAGGCGCCCTCAGAGTTTGGTTCAATGGGCTTTGTCGCTCATATGCTGAGCAAATCGGGTGTCCTTGCCACCCCCGGCAACGGGTTCGGTGCGGCAGGTGAAGGATATGTGAGATTCGCATTGACTGCGCCGGTGCCCAGGATTCAGGAGGCCGTGGAACGTATCGGAAGAGTTCTTTAGGGTACCGTCTGTCCATAGATTTAAGTCTTCAAGTAATCCGTCATTCCCCGTCCGTCAATACGTAAGACGGATGATCGGGGAATCCAGTCTTTTCAATACCTTCTGGATTGGAGCCTGCCCCGTACTTGATACGGGGGTCAAGCCGGATAATGACAAAACAGGGACTTTGTGGACAGACGCTATTCAAGACCGAATGACCGCATGATATTAAATTATTGACAGAAACAGTGCTCTTCAGATAGATTGTTATAATTGCTGTTCTCTCTGAGAACGTTGTTGCGTTACGTGTTGTCGGACGTGTCCCGGGACGGAGCGATCGGAAAAATAATAACGACGATATGGTTGCTCCTCGTTCCCTCCAGCAATGACGGATGTGCATATAAGATAGACTCGCCAGAGGATATTTGTTGTGGAGAAGTTTCGGGGGGAGGAGATGTCTACCGCCTACATCGGCATCGGCTCTAATCTCGGTGATCGGCAGAAAAACTGCGAACGAGCAATAGAACTCTTGCTGCAACAAGGCATCTCCGTGAACAAACGCTCATCTTTTTACGAAACCGAACCCTGGGGGATGAAAGATCAGCCCCTGTTCCTGAATATGGCGGTCGAGGTAGAAACCGGGTGTTCGCCTGAAGAACTGCTTGCCGTCGTAAAAGGCATTGAATCTGCAATGGGAAGGGATGAAACCGTAAGGTGGGGGCCCAGAGTTATCGACCTTGATATCCTCTTGATTGATCAAATGGTAGTGAGCAGCCGGGACCTCGAGGTGCCCCATCCTCACATGCATGTACGTGCCTTTGTATTGGAGCCTCTTGAGGAGATTGCGCCCCACGTGATCCACCCCTTATTGAAGAAGAGCGTGAGAGAACTCCGCGATGAGTTGGACAAGACCGCTTCCGGACAGGTATGGAACCGGTAATCATAGAAAGCCTGTCATTTTTGCAGACCCGCCTGTCAAGGTTGACAGGCCTGCCTCTGACGCTTTATGGCCCGGACGGAGCTGTCATCCTTCCTACTGCGGGGGAAAACAGATTCCTATCGGCTATAGAGTCTTCTTCCAGAGGAAGCGACGCATACCGAAATTTCCTGAAAGAACATATCGAAAAAGCGGTCCGGAGAAACGATGTCAGTTTCTTTCAAGGTCCCGCGGGAGAATATCATTTTCTGATTCCGGTCAGCTTCGATAACACGGTGTTTGTTGTCGGGGGCGGCGGCGTTTATCTTTCGTTGGATGACTTCGAGCACTTCTACAGAAAAGAAGGCTATACCTTTGGTTTGATGCCCAATCATCTGAAAGCCTGGCGGCCTGAGATTGACGTCAAGGATATCTCCGATATCCGGGAGACTGTGCGGTTCATCCGCTACCTGTTCAATCTGGTCCTCAAGGGATACACTCGGAACAGTCTTGCAGAGAAGCGATACAAGCTCATGAAGATTCTTCTGAGCCTCATAGCCGACATGAAGTTGGACAGCCAGACGGACGAAATCTATGACGTCGTCATCGATGTTATGCTGTTCCTGTTTCATGTCGAGAGTCTGTCTCTTATGGTTAAGGAGCACGGTGTCTTCGTTCCCAAAAGAACGGGAGGGAAGCTGCAGGATTATCTGAAGTCCGTAACGCTGCCGGTCACCGGGATCATATCGGAAGCATTCGAAAAAAATAAACCCGTCTGCTCCGAATCGGCTATGGAAATCCTCCGTCTCGGTCTTGGCGAGGATGTGACATCGCTGCATGTTTTCCCGATTGCTTCCGAAAGCTCGCCCGGCATCCTCTGCGTCTTCAACTCGCATCTCGATCCGGAGAATATGGATATTGTCTTGGAGGTTTGCCGTGTTGTGGGCTTTGTATTCAGGATCATCGAACTGCAAAACTCTTACTCCAAATATATGCAGGAAGTGGACATCCTCGGCAGAGCCGCCGAAAAAATAACGCCTGTCAAGGAGCCCCATATGCTCTATGAGGCGATCTTGGACGCCTCGGTTCACCTGGCCGAGGCCGAGAGGGGGTCGCTGATGTTGATAGATCCGGAGGATGCCCATCTGACGATCAAGGCTGCACGGGGCATAAACAGAAGACTCCTTAGCGAGATCAGGATCAGGGCTGGGGAGGGAGTAGCAGGAAGGGTGTTCAGAGAAGGCGTCCCTCTCGTTGTTGAGGACATCGAGAAAGATGAGAAAGTTCCGTTTAAGCGAAGACCGAGATACAGAACAGGTTCTTTCATCAGCATTCCGCTAAAAATCGGCGATCAGACGATCGGGGTTCTGAACATATCCGATAAAATGACGGGAGAAGTGTTTTCCACAGAAGACCTTTCGCTGCTTCGCTCTTTTGCTTCCTATGCAACAATAGCCCTTGAGCGGTCAAACTATTACACCCTCGTCAGCCAGTTGAGAGAATTATCCATAACCGACGCCCTGACGGACCTGTTCAACAGACGGTATTTCGAGGACAGGTTTTTTGAAGAACTCGAAAGGTCTAAACGCCACGGTCTTTCCTTTTCTCTCGCCATGATAGATATTGACGATTTCAAGCTCTTCAACGATACCGAAGGACATCTGGCAGGCGACGAGGTGCTGAAATCCGTCGCCCAGGTTGCCAAGGAGTGTCTGCGTGTCATCGATGTGATCGCCCGGTTCGGCGGCGAGGAGTTTGCCATTATCATGCCGCAGACGACAAAAGAAGAGGCATATATGGTTGCTGAAAGAATCAGAAAGGCTGTCAAAGAGAGCATTCTTCGTACGTGGGAGGCTTATCCTAAGGAGCAGTTGAGCGTCAGTATCGGCGTCGCCACATTCCCACATGACGGTGAAGATAGAAAGGAATTGCTCAGGAGCGCGGACAAGGCTCTTTACCGTGCCAAGATGGAAGGGAAAAACAAGGTAGTTCTCTGGACGGCTTGAGTGAAAATGGGCTGACAAGTACGTCGCTCATTCTCGTCTCCTGATGGGAATCAGGAGACTCCGAGGCATCAGATAAGAATCGTGATAAAGCCGCTCTCATACTGTATCAGCCCATTTTCTTACAGAAATTCATGAATTGGCCGGGTTAGGTCCTTTTTACGAAATCTCCGAAGTTTTTCAGAATCGTGAGCCCGTTATCCTGACTTTTTTCCGGATGGAATTGCGTTGCAAAGACGTTATCTTTCCATACCATCGCTGTGAAGGTTATGCCGTATTCAGTGGTTCCAGCTATCACGGAAGGTTCGTCCGGCGCCACATAATAGGAGTGGACGAAGTAGAAGAAGGATTCGTCTTTTATGCCTTCAAAAATAGGCGGCTTTCTCAAAATCCTCACCGTATTCCAGCCCATGTGCGGAACTTTGAGGTCGACCTGGAACCTGACGACTTTTCCAGGAATGATGTCCAAGCCTTTGTAGACACCGAATTCCTCGGACTCGCTGAAGAGGATCTGGAGACCGAGGCAGATGCCCAGATAGGGTTTCCCCGCCTTGATCGACTTCACCACCGGCTCGATCAGGGACAGCGAGGCGAGGTTGCGCATGCAATCCCTGAATGCGCCGACGCCGGGCAGCACGATTGCTTGAGCGTCAAGCACCGATTTGGCATCGGATACGACACGGGCATCGACGCCGACTTTTTGAAAGCCTTTTTCGACGCTCCGGAGGTTGCCCATTCCATAATCAATAATCGCGATCATAGAATTTTATTATACAGGAAAAATTAATTTGAATTGAGGTTTAGGACCCGGGGACACGTTGACATGTCCCCGCGTCTCGGGGGCTCTATCTGGTTTGTTTCACCGTGAGAAGTTTCTCTTCCGTTCCGAACGGATCAGGCACAACGACCTTGGGGTCGAATCTCAGTTTCTTTTTCCCCCTCTCGTCGAGATATTTGTTCAGTTCGAGATTGACCACGATAGGGATATCCACACCGGCCTTCGTCAGCGCCTGCCTGAGAAGGGCTTCCGCCTTTGTGGCAAACGCTACTGAATCTCCGAGAATCCTGAGAGCTTCCGTCGGATTGTGAAAACCGACGGAGTTTTCCGCGCCGACAAAATTAGTGCGGTAAAACGCCTCTTCGTAATAGTCTTTTGCCTTATCATAAAGGACCTTGTCGATCGTCCTGCCGGCGGCCTGCGCTTCATGAGCCTTCTCAAAAAGTTTGGCCACCACGGCGGTCGCATACCCTGACCGGAGCATCAATGACACAGTTCTGTCCTGAATCGCGAAGACCTGTTCCTGCAGCCATTCCTTGCTCTCCGAATGACACTGCATGCAGGCCCTTAAATCGTTTTTCAGGGGACTTGTTACCCGATGGTCGGATACCTTAAATGCTCCGACTTTTGTGTAGGGCATATGACAGTCGGCGCAGGAGGCGCCCGCTTTCCAATGGACACTGTTATTGGGAAAAAGCTCGTATTCGGGATGACGGATGAAAGCCATCTTGAATCCCGTCACCTTTTGAGTCCATTCGCCCACCGACTGGTCGCTTCGGATCTGCTTGATTATGTTCTCCACACTGATATTGCCGTACTTGCTTCCCTGCCATGGAAAGTAGATCCCAACCGACCTTTTCTCCTGATCCTTTGCTATGTCGTAGGTGACATGACATTGAGCGCATACCAGACTTTTCATCTCCTGCCTGCTCACCTTTGCCTGGTTAACGCCTATGAACTCGAGTGCCTTCGTCAGCGTCGTAGCCCTTGAGATTATCAACGACATGTCCTTGTTGTTGTGGCAGTCAACGCAGGCGACTCCCAGCTCCTGATGTTCCTTCGGAATCCGGGCATGGACCTCTTTCCACGGCGTGTAGTAATATGCCGTCCCCAATTCCTTTTCTAATTTTTGAGCGTAGGGAGTTTTGCAGGTCAGACAGACGCCTCCCGCCTTCAGTCTTGCTTCGTCGATTTCGAGCTGATCTTTTATCATGTATGCGTGGCCGCGCGGCTCGTTATACTCAACACCGAAACCCCAGCCGCTGAACAACAAGGCCATGTAGGGAAATTCCGAGAGCTTGTCATAGGTCACCGCGTCGGCATCGAAACCGCGCTTGTACTTGCTTTTACCCGGCTCTGTCGGCTCCTTGGTTTTTTCCCATAATTCATAATGGATGGGGTATGCCTTTCCCCAGTTTGCCGGGTCCATATCTCCGTCTGCAATCGCCACCGGCCTCACGGGCTCGGTCTTCGGCGGCTGACAGGCGAGAGCAAAGACTATCAAAAGCATTGCTATTCCGAAAACAAGTTTTTTCATTTTTCCCTCCTGATTTAAAGCGTCTCTATGGTTCCCACAAGCTTGTGCGTGATCCTGCGGTGGCATTCCCAGCATCTCCTCTCCTTATCGATCATCGTAACCGCTGTTTCGTGGCATCTTACGCAGTTGGCCTGGACGGTCCTCTGGCCATGGAAAGAGAGGGTGATCTGTTCGGGAACTCTGCCCGAATGGAAAAGCACGACGTCTTTCACCCCATCTATCGTCTTCCACACATAATGGAGGACAGCATTGTCATTCGGCAGGTGGCAGTCTATGCACTTGATCCTACGGTGGGCGCCCGAGTGCGTCCACGCCTCGTACTGAGCCTCCATCACGTGGCAACCCCTGCAGTACCCTGGCGTGTCGGCAATAGCCAGCGCATTAGGAGGAACCGCCAGGGGAAAAAGTAAGATGATGCAGAAAAACGCAGCAACGCAGAAAGACGTGACAGTTCCGGTTTCTCTTGCAGCGCACAAATCTATCACCCCCCATCAAGTGAATATGTCGATTCCCAAATCCAACGACAATTTGTTCCAATGTTCGACAATGTCATGGTGAGTCTGTCGAACCATGACGTCTGTGCCACCCTTCGACAGGCTCAGGATGACGGAATACAACGGCTTGCGAGCCTATCGCCGGATTTGGATCGTTTAAAAAAAGTGTATCAAAAGACGCGGCAAAAACAATGCCCCCCGGTCAATTCATGAATTTCTGCAAGAAAACGGGCTGACACAGTATGAGAGCGGCTTTATCCAGATTCTTATCGGGATACCTCGGACTCTCCTGATTCATATCAGGAGACGAGAATGAGCGACATACTGTGTCAGCCCATTTCCACTCATATGGCAGGGCGGGTGTCCAATCGACTGTGGCGCACAAAAGAAGTCACCGGGCAGAATGCCTTCCTGAAGGACAGAATGTCTCACCCTCACTCTTCATTTCGTCTTCGGATGTTTTTATAAATCAATAAGTTATACCGAAGGCATTTCTTTTGCTTGATCGGGAATGGCAAGGAGCTATTGGCATGAAACCAAATCCGCAAAAGGAGGCATGTGTCATGATCTGCAGAAAAGTTTCGATCAAATGGTTACTGTTCATAGGGTTAACAATGGCGGTTCTTTCGTTTTCGACCGGCACCACGGCTCTGGCAAAGAGCCAAAAAATCTGTACGGCCACAAGCAATGCGGCGCTTGAGGCGTGTCGATCCGGCGTAACATCTGATTTCTGGATCGAGAAGGGGAAGTGCAACAACATTTTGGATTCGGACGCACGTGAAGAGTGTAAAGCCGATGCCAAGGATGAACGAAAAGAAGGTGGGGAAGAGTGTCAAGACCAGAAAGAGGCGCGTTTGGATGTCTGCGACCTGCTGGGCGAAGACCCTTATGATCCGCAGATAGACCCGGCTAATTTCGTCGACCCGTCTCTGATCGGTAGTTTTATTCTGCCCAATTCTTATTTCCCTATCACCCGGGGCAAAAGCTGGACTTATGAAGGCGGCGGTGAAATCATCACTGTAACCGTAACCGACGACACAAAGTTGATTTTAGGGGTCACATGCGCGGTAGTGCGTGATGTGGTCAGAGTCAACGGCGAGGTCATTGAAGATACGGAGGACTGGTTTGCTCAGGACACCGCCGGAAACATATGGTATTTCGGTGAAATTTCTCAGGAGTTTGAGGACGGGGAACTGGTTAGTCTCGAAGGGTCGTGGAAGGCCGGAGTCGACCGTGCCAAGCCGGGTATTGTAATGAAAGCGGCGCCCCAAGTCGGAGATGCTTATAGGCAGGAGTTTTTGCTCGGCGAAGCGGAAGACGTCGCGGAAGTTCTTAGTGTGACCGGGTCGGCAACGGTTCCCGCCGCTGCCTGTAACGGTGACTGCGTTGTGACAAGAGATTTTAGTCCTCTTGAACCGGATGTTGAAGAAAACAAGTACTATGCCCCTAATATAGGATTAATATTGGAAGTGGATGTGGAAACCGGAGCGCGCGTCGAACTCACAAGTCATAATTAAAGTCTGTTCACAAATTGGGAGATTTATAGGAAAACGTCATTCGCGTAAAAACGGGAATTCAGTAAGTTCATATAGTTCTGGATTCCGGATCAAGTCCGGAATGACAATCAAAAGGGGGCAGCCGGACTAAATTCCAGGCTGCCCTTCGGATACAGGTTCATCCGTCTGTATCGGTTTTCCCCATGATCAATTTCAGAATGCGTTCGCCGCGATCTCCTTTGCTCATCAAAGCGTAATTCTGCGACAGCGAACCGGTTTCTTCACTGTCCTTCGATAATGCTCCCCGTTGAATATCCTCGTCCAAAAGTACTTTTTCGAGAATGGTATTTCTTATTGCCCTTCGAGTTTTTGAAGAATTTGCCTGCACTGAATTTTTGAGATATATATAAGCATTGGAATACTGTCCGTCTTCGAACTCTCTGAAAAGTTTAACGTCTTTCACTTTTGCCAGGGCCGTTACCTTGTCCATAAATTCGGCATATCTGTCTGTGGCAACTTCAGGGGAATTCAGATGATCGCGGTTGAGTACTACGAAAGACCACAAACTATAAAAATTACCAAAGCCCTTGGCGTATCTCGTGACAGCCTGATTATGCCGCTCCATCTGCAGAATATAGTTTTTCACAATTTCCAAATTCTCATTAAACTCCCTCTCACTAAAATTATCGAGTGTTTCCCGCGGGGAGTCGTATTCTGCATACAGATCATCGAGAATATTCTGATCATATCCTGAAATGCAACCTTTTAGCAGAACTATCAGGAGTTCAGATATGTATTGCACATCTTTCATTCTTCTCATCATCGCTTTCGTAATAACGCCCAATTGCTCCCACTCTTCTTTTATGGCTTCTGCTTCGGCAACAGATATGAACCAGCCGTCAAATTTTGCATGCCTCAATTCCTGCCGTTCCAATTTCCTTGAATTTCTGTTGAGC
>JBFLXP010000101.1:0-9368 GCA_040757315.1 Nitrospirota bacterium | reverse complement strand
TGCTGACATAGCCGTTATCGAAGGCAACCGCGGGTTGTATGACGGTCTCGATTTGGAAGGCAGTGTCAGTACCGCAGAAGTCGCGAAACTTCTCCATGCCCCTGTGATTCTCATCATAGACTGTACCAAAGTAACCCGCACCGTCGCAGCTTTGGTCCTTGGGTGTCAGAAGTTTGATCCGGCAGTGCCGATCAAAGGAGTCGTTTTGAACAGGCTTGCCGGCCGCCGTCATGAAACGGTTAGCCGCCGAAGTATAGAGCAGTATTGCGATCTTCCGGTGCTCGGCGCGATTCCGAAATTGATGAATATCAATTTTCCGGGCAGGCATCTTGGACTGGTGCCGCCGCAGGAGCACCCGGTCGCGGACGACTCGATCGAGAAGGCCGCGTCGGTGGTCGAGGAACATATCGATCTGAACCGGCTGTGGCAGATCGCCTCCCAGGCGCCGCCGCTTGCTGCAAAGGATGAGCCGGAATGTGAGTCCGGAGAGAAGGAAGTCAGGATCGGCGTAATCCGGGACTCCGCCTTCCAGTTCTACTACCCGGAGAACATAGAAGCTCTGGAGAGAGCGGGAGCCCACATTATCGAGTTCAGTGCTTTGACCGATGATCTGCCCCCGTCCCTTGATGCCCTGTATATAGGCGGAGGGTTTCCTGAAACCCACGCAGAAGCCCTTGCCGCAAATAGTTCTTTGCGCCGTTCGATCAAAGATGCGGCGGAAAAGGGTTTGCCTATTTATGCCGAATGCGGGGGGTTGATATATCTCGCCCGGACACTGGTCTGGGAGGGAAAGAAGTACGAGATGGCAGGCGTCCTGCCGGCGGTAATCGGGGTCAGCAAGAAACCTCAGGGGCACGGGTATGCTGTCGCTGAGGTGGAAGAACCCAACCCGTTTTTTAGGCCGGGACGGATCCTCCACGGCCATGAATTTCATTATTCCCATGTGATCGAAATGATAAAGAACGACGGTCTTTCTCTTGCCTTCAGAATGAAGAAAGGCCAGGGAATTGTCGACAAGAAAGACGGGCTTTGTTACAAGAACGTCCTGGCCACCTATACCCATATTCACGCTCTCGGTACGGTGGAATGGGTGGACGGGATGATCCGGTCGGCAAAGGCCTTCAAGAGATAATTTCTTATTCGTCGATAAATTTTTTTTATTTGACCGTACCCGCATCTTTGTATTACTTTTTATAACCCGTTCAAGAAGAAATCTGTTCGCGTTATTGATTGAAAGTTGTTTTATGTCTGTGATACTATACGGAGGCGATAAGGTTGATGGGAGGGCAGCTTCTATCAAAAATTCAATACATCATAATTAAGAAGGAGGTAGCAACATGCCGCACATGGAATTTGAAGGGCAACAATATGAAGTTGATGAAGATGGTTATCTTGTAGACTGGGAAGCCTGGAAAGAAGGAATGGCTCAGGTAATGGCTTCACAGGACGGCATTACGCTGGGAAGTGAACACTGGGAAATCATCAAGTTCCTTAGAGAGTATTTCGTCAAATTCCAGATCGCACCCATGATCAAGATCCTTGTGAAGGAAATCGGCAAGGCCTTCGGTCCTGAAAAGGGCAATACAAAATATCTCTACGAGCTTTTCCCGGGCGGACCTGCAAAGCAGGCTTGTAGGTATGCCGGTCTTCCGAAACCGACAGGCTGCGTATAAGAAACGAGAAAGAAAAAATCGACTTTCCCGACGAGCAAGAAGTCAGAAGTTTTGGCTTCTTGCTTCTTGCTCGCCGCAGTGGGCGCTTTGTCGTATCAGGACGCAAAATTGCATTGATTTTTTATGCACTTATCAAATAAAATGATCCCGTTTTAGCCGTGCGCTCCAGAACCCCATGAGGAGAGACAGAAAACCGCAAATGAACCTAAAGGATCTCCTGAGAGAGAGAAGACCGTCGATCACCAAAAGATGGTTTGATTCAATCGTTGAGAGTTATCCTGCCGACGCTTCGAATTTCTTCAGACATAATAGAAACCGGTTCACCAATCCCGTAGGGCATACATTCGCGGAAGTCATCGGCGGCATTTTTGACGAACTCCTTCAGGGGTGCGATCCGGAAAAATACTTTCCTTACCTCAACGACCTCATAAAAATCAGGGCAGTACAGGACTTCACGCCGTCACAGGCGGTTTCGTTCATTTTTCTTCTGAAGCGGGTTATCAGGGACGAACTCGGCGCTGAACTAAGGAGAGACCAATTTCACGACGAGCTGAACTCGTTGGAATTAGAGATAGACCGCCTCGCATTGCTCTCCTTCGATGTTTACGTGAAATGCAGAGAGCGGATTTCCGAACTAAGGATGGATGAATTCAAGAGGATGACCTTCAGGCTGTTGAAGACCGCCAACCTCGTTCATGAGATTCCGCAACAGGAGCTGAAGGAAGATACAGTATTAACTCACAAAATAGAGGGGTAGAACCATGGGACTGCTTTTTTCCTTTTTTGCAGTGATCGTGCTTGGTGGTATTGCTTTTGTGGGGGTGAGAACCATTCATCTCCAGTACCTGTTCGGCGTCGTCATCCCCTATTTGGCGTTTGGAGCATTTATCATAGGGGTTGCCTACCGCGTCTTGAAATGGGCGAGCATTCCTGTCCCGTTCAGGATCCCCACAACCGGTGGGCAGGAGAAGAGCTTTCCCTGGATCAAACGGAACAGGATCGATAATCCCTTCACGTCATGGGAAGTTGTGGTGAGAATGGCTCTCGAAGTGCTTGCATTTCGCTCGCTCTTCAGGAATGTAAGGGTCGAACTGAGAGACGGTCCAAAACTTTCTTATGGTTCGACCAAATGGCTCTGGCTGGCCGGGCTTGCCTTCCACTGGACGTTCCTTATTATCCTTACGAGGCACCTCAGATTATTCTTTGAGCCTGTGCCTGCGTTTGTGAAGATAATGGAAAGTCTGGACGGGTTCTTCCAGGTCGGCGCCCCTGTTCTTTATCTGACGGATTTAATTTTCCTTGGCGCTGTGACATTTCTTTTCTTGAGAAGGGTGGTAATACCGCAGATGCGGTATATTTCCCTTGCATCCGATTACTTCCCCCTTTTCCTGATCGGCGCGATAGGCGGTACCGGCGTCCTGATGAGATACTTCCTGAAAACGGATGTTGTAGGTATCAAACAGTTGACTATGGGATTGGTTACCTTTAACCCGGTAGCCCCCCAAGGGATCGGCACGATATTCTATGTCCATCTTTTTCTTGTTTGCGCTCTCTTCGCATATTTCCCCATGAGCAAACTCATGCATATGGCCGGCGTCTTCCTTAGCCCTACAAGAAACCTTGCAAACAACAACCGTGCGGTTATGCATGTCAATCCGTGGAATTATCCCGTCAAAGCCCATACCTATGAAGAGTACGAAGAAGAATTCAGAGATAAAATGAAATCAGTCGGACTACCGGTAGAAAAGGAGTAACTATGGCAAACCCAAAACCAGAAGAACTTGCAAGAATAGACTACAATCCACCCAAAACGGCATGGATGGATACTCACACTGAAATCAAGCCGGGCATATTCTGTCACGCTGCAAAGGCGAAGGACCTTGAATATGTCGGCATGCCGAATCCGAGGCAGTGGTCTGCAAAGGACGAGGATTGGAAACTCCCTGAAAACTGGCAAGAGATCTTTATCGAGGGGCTGCGTGAAAGGGTGAACAAGTACCGGTCCTTCAGGCTTTTTCTCGACATCTGTGTCAGATGCGGCGCCTGCGCCGACAAGTGCCATTTCTTTATCGGTGGCGGTGATCCGAAGAATATGCCTGTGCTCAGGGCTGAGCTTCTCAGATCTATTTACCGTAGGTATTGCACAACATCCGGAAAGATACTGGGCAAGATTGCAGGGGCAAGAGACCTGACCGTCGATGTTTTAAAGGAAATCTGGTACTATGCGTACCAGTGCACAGAATGCCGCCGCTGTTCCCTCTTCTGCCCTTATGGTATTGACACGGCGGAAATTACCATACTGATGAGGGAACTCACCAATCTCCTTGGATTGAATATCGGCTGGATAGCGGGCCCGGTTGCGAACTGTTACAGAACGGGTAACCATCTCGGACTTCAGCCCCACACTATCAAGGATTCTTTCGATATGTTCTGTGACGATATCGAAACGATAACCGGGATCAGGGTGAATCCGTCCTTTAACCGTAAAGGTGCAGAAATCCTCCTGGTTGTCCCGTCCGGTGACTTGTTTGCCGATCCGGGCACATATACCACCATGGGTGAAATGATTCTTCTCCACGAACTCGGGCTTGATTATACATGGAGCACCTTTGCATCCGAGGGCGGTGACTTCGGGTTCTTTACCACGAACGAACTGGCAAAAAGGCTCCACTCAAAGATTTACAACGAGGCAAAAAGACTGAAGGTCAAATGGATCCTTGGCGGGGAGTGCGGGCACATGTGGCGAGTCTGGCATCAGTACCATAATACATGGTTTGGCCCTATGGATTTTCTCGAAGAGCCTGTCTCCCCGATTACAGGTACGAAATTCGAGAATGCGAAATCGAATAAGACAGTCCATATCTGTGAATTCACCGCAGACTTGATCAAGAACGGAAAATTGAACCTGGACAAGAAGAGAAACGATAACCTTGTCGTAACGTACCATGACTCCTGCAATACCTCAAGAGGAATGGGTTTTCTTGAGGAGCCGAGATACATCATCAATAACGTTTGCAACAATTTCTATGAAATGCCTCCTAACACTATCAGAGAGCAGACTTTCTGCTGCGGCAGCGGCTCAGGATTGAACGCGTCCGAGAACATGGAAACAAGGTTGAGGGGAGGATTGCCCAGGGCGAATGCCGTAAGACACGTGCACCAGAAGTATGGGGTAAATATGTTGGCCTGTATTTGCGCTATTGACAGGGCAGCCCTCACGACTTCTGTGGATTACTGGGTCCCCGGTGTTCGTGTCACCGGCGTTCATGAAATGGTCGGAAACGCGCTGGTCGTGAAGGGAGAGAAGAAACGAACGACGAACCTGCGCGGCGATCCACTCCCGGGAATGGAGGGTGAATAAGATGTACAACGGAGGAAAAATAATACTCGGGTTAATCATTTTCGTTGCGCTGGTGACGGCTCCGTTCTGGCTTAGCGGAGAGAAAGCTACCGCAAAACCTGATCCGAAGGTCGACACACCTGAGATCCTTAAGCTTCCAGAAAGCGAGAGGACATGCGTTGAGTCGAAGGCCTACATGAAGAAGGAGCATATGAAGATGCTCAACGAATGGAGGGATTTGGTGGTCCGTGACGGATTAACAGTCTACGCCAGTAATGCCACGGGGAAACAGTACACAATAAGTCTTCAGAATACCTGCATGAAATGCCACTCCAACAAGAAAAACTTCTGTGACGAGTGCCATAATTATGCGGCAGTGAAACCCTACTGCTGGGATTGCCACATAGAGCCGAAGGAGAAACAGATATGAGTATGAACAGAAGAGAGTTTATCAAGATAGCAGGCTTTTCTTCCCTGCTTGGCATCGGAGGTGTTACCGCCGCCACTGTTGTGAAGAGTCGTGTCGAGGCTTCACAGATTTCCCGGAATCCGGAGGCGTTAGTCGGGAAAAGATGGGGAATGGTTGTTGACATGAGTAAATTTAAGACCGAAGAGGACTATCAGCGGTGTATCGATGCATGCCATAAGGCTCATAATGTTCCCCTGATGGATAATCCGAAGCGGGAGGTAAAGTGGATATGGAAAGAAACATATGAGCATGCCTTCCCTGGGAACGAAGATGAGTATCTTTCGCCGGAGATAAAAGAACTGCCCTTTCTTATCCTCTGCAATCACTGCGACAATCCTCCCTGCGTCAGGGTTTGTCCCACGAAGGCCACTTTCAAGAGGGAGAGTGACGGGATCGTGATGATGGACATGCACAGATGCATCGGCTGCAGGTTCTGCATGGCGGCCTGTCCCTTTGGCGCGAGAAGCTTCAATTTCATAGACCCGAGGCCGTTCATAAACAAAGTGGGCGAGAACTACCCGAATCCCGAATTCCCCACAAGAACAAAGGGTGTTGTTGAGAAATGCACCTTCTGTTACGAGCGGCTTGCGAAGGGACAGATGCCTGCCTGCGTTGAAGCATCGGAGGGCGCTCTCATTTTTGGCGACCTGGAAGACCCGACTTCCGAGGTAAGGAAGGTTCTCACTGAACGATACAGTTTTAGACGTAGACCTGAGCTTGGCACAGGGCCCAGTGTTTACTACGTACTTTAGGAGGAACTATGCTCGAAAAAGCGATATACGGAAGTCGAAGATACTGGGTGTGGATATTCTTCCTGCTTGCACTGATCGGAGCAGGTTTCATTGCATATATCTATCAGTTCAGAACCGGCCTGGGAATTACGGGAATGAGCAGGGATGTCTCGTGGGGTCTCTATATCGGCCAGTTCACTTTCCTCGTCGGTGTTGCCGCATCCGGCGTCATGGTGGTCCTTCCCTACTACCTGCATAATTATAAGAAATTCGGCAGGCTGACCATTCTGGGGGAATTTCTTGCGATCGCCGCGGTCGTCAT
The DNA here is from genome assembly GCA_040757315.1 of Nitrospirota bacterium. Lineage (GTDB taxonomy): Bacteria > Nitrospirota > Thermodesulfovibrionia > Thermodesulfovibrionales > SM23-35 > JAKLQR01. The sequence goes on along the minus strand of JBFLXP010000101.1, from coordinate 2,833 downwards.
GTGCATGCTCTTCATCTTTGTTGATATGGGCCAGCCGCTCCGCGTCCTGAATGTCATTCTCCATCCGACACCAAATTCAGTCATGTTCTTTGATATGCTCGTTCTCAGCGGTTATCTTGTTCTCAACCTGCTGGTGGGATGGACTGTATTGGGCGCCGAGCGTAAAGAAGTGCCTCCCCCGAAATGGGTAAAGCCGATTATCTACCTTTCGATTGCATGGGCTCCCTCGATCCATACGGTTACGGCGTTTCTGTACGCCGGTCTCCCGGGACGGCATTTCTGGCTGTCGGCTATCATGGCAGCCCGATTCCTGGCGTCGGCATTTGCCGGCGGTCCGGCGCTACTGATTCTCCTCGCACTCATCGCGAGAAAATACACGAAGTTCGACCCGGGCAAGGAGGCGATACAGTCTCTCGGAAAGATCGTTACGTACTGTATGATTCTGAATGTCTTTTTCCTCGGCCTTGAAATATTCACGGCATTCTACAGCCAGATTCCCGGTCATATGAGTTCGTTCGTGTACTTATACACCGGGTTGCATGGGCATAATCAGCTCGTCCCGGTTATGTGGCTTTCGAGCATTCTTGCCGTAGTGTCACTCTCGATGCTGATTTTCCCGCAGATCAGGAAGAATGAAAGCCTGCTGGCGGTTGCGTGCGTAGCGACATTCTTCTCCCTCTGGATTGATAAGGGCTTCGGTCTGGTTGTGGGTGGCTTTGTCCCGAATCCCATGGAGAAGATAACTGAATACTGGCCGACATTGCCTGAAACGATAATATCAATCGCCGTATGGGCTGTTGGATTTCTTGTGCTTACTATACTTTACAAGATTGCGATATCGATTAAGGAAGAGGTTGTATTTGACAAATATGGCGAGCGGCAGATAAAAGCGGAATAGGGGACAAGAAAGACTTCCCATTCCGGTTGGAAATTTTTTAAAATAAAAATATAAAAAACCGAATGGTTTTTGATGTCAAGGAGGTGAAGAAAGGTGGGTGTATATCCGGTAGTCGACACGAGCAAATGCGATGCTTGCGAGGAATGCGTCAACAATTGCCCTGTCAGCGTATTTCAGATCACGAACGGCAAGTCTGATCCGTATCAGGCGGATTCCTGTGAAGGGTGCGAGACCTGTGTCAGTGTGTGCCCGAACGGCGCAATCACGCTGAAAGAACAATAATTCATGTAACACTGTGTCAATAGAAAGAGCAGGGGATGCCGGGAGGCCGGCATCCCCTTTTTTGTGCCGTGACTGACGAGGGGGTTTTCTGGAAGAATTTATAGCAAAATACGGTTACCTTGCGATCTTCATCCTGACTTTCTTCGAAGGTGAGAGTGTTCTCATAGCAGCAGGCTTTCTGGCCTTTAACGGCTATCTCAACGAGTTTGCGGTCATAATTGTTTCATTTTTCGCTTCCTGGATAGGCCACGGGACTTTTTTCCTGATTGCGCTGCACCGGAGGGAGACATTCCTGAGACTGATACAGAGATTTGTCAAGGTCAACTTTCTGAAGCTTGAAGCTCTCATGGCAAAATACGGCACAGCGTCTATCTTCATCAGCCAATGGCTTTACGGATTCAGACTCCTGAGTGCTGCTGTGCTCGGTTTTTCCCGCATGGGAACAAGAAAATACTTTACGTATATGCTTATCAGTTGTTTCCTTTGGGCAACGATCTGCACCTTCGCAGGCTATTTTTTCGGCGCGACGCTGAAGAGCATCCTCGGAGACATCAAGGAGTATGAAAAATACATCGCCGTCGGCGTCCTCGTCGCGGGCTTTCTCATTTGGCTTATCCGGGACATCAAGAAGAGAAGATCTATCCCTTTTGAATAAACAACTCCCAATAGTCCTCTTCGATCTTCACCGCCTCAAACTGGTATCCGCGCTTTTCGCAATACCGAGGTATGGAATCCTCGGCGGTTTCGGGTGAATCGCAGAGGACTTTCAGGATGGAGCCGCCCGGCAGCTTTTCCATCACCTGTTTGACAAGGACAATAGGATATGGACAGGCCCTGCCCTGAACATCGAGAGTCTCTGTCGGAGTCTGTGATCTTAAGTCGGACATAGCGGCACTCCCTCCATCTCAAATGGAACATACGTGGGCGGCTCGATTATGCGCTGTCAATTCCCCCGCTTCTGTAAAGTTATACCTTGTTGAAGGCTGCTTCGTCAATACAAAAATGTAGTATGTTGTAACTTCAGCGAATTGAAACCATCGAGCAATGAAAAATCTACCTGACGCATCCTTCGACAGGCTCAGAATGACTAAGTGTCATGGTGAGCTTGTCGAACCATGCCTCTCCGCTGAAACGTTACAGAATCTGTTACAAGCTGCCTTTTTCGAGTATAATCATATTCCAAAAAAGATGACGAACGGAGGTTCGAACATATGCCATGTATTTTCTGTGACGTTGCCGAAAGAAAAAAGCCGGCGAAGATCGTTTACGAGGATGAATTCGCACTCGCTTTTGAGGATATCAATCCGCAGGCGCCGGTTCACACTCTCGTGATACCCAAACAGCATATCGCCACAAACCTTGATCTGAAGGAGGAAGACAGTGCTCTGGTCGGCCATCTGTTTCAGGTTGCCAACCGAATCGCCGTGAAGAAAGGCATTGCCGAACGGGGCTTCAGACTTGTGATGAACTGTAACAGGGAATCGGGGCAGACGGTATTTCATATCCATCTTCATATCCTCGGCGGCCGCATCATGCACTGGCCGCCCGGATGAGCCCGTACTAACCCGACTTTTTTTCGCGGTCGCTCAAAGCCCTATGACAGGCGGCGACGTATGTCATAGCCGTCTGGGAAGTTGGAAACGCCTGAAAACA
>JBFLXP010000100.1:0-9374 GCA_040757315.1 Nitrospirota bacterium | reverse complement strand
TTCCTCCAGGTCTGCCTCTTGCCATTTCGAGACTCTTCTCCAGGAAGGATCTCTCGATGCCCTTCAGAGTCTTCCGAAGGTTCATTTCCGCAGCGTTTCTTCTTGCTGACGACGATTCGATCAATCCGGAAAGACTGTCCGCTTCGTCGCTTTCGAATACTTCGGACGCCGTGATCGTCACAATTCCCTCTCGCACTCTCACCACTCCGCCATTCACCGCGATAAAGGTTTCCTTCCCCTCCCCGTCAATAAAGTAGCAGAGAGCGGGATCGAGGACCGTGAGGAAATCTATATGGCCGCTCATGATACCGAAAAAGTCGCTTTCGTCTTTCAGTCTGATGTGCGTAATTTCCCGCTCGCTTATCTGTAAGGGAGTAACGATTCTTAATTTGAAAGAAGCGCCGTTCATTGAGGTATCTCCCCGATATCGCCTCTCATGAAGAAATTTTCCTCCGCCACGCTGTCCGTCTTTCCGGCGAGTATCAACTCGCAGCCGTCGAGCGTCTTTTCCAGAGGCACATGTTTTCCCTTCCTTCCCGTAAACGCGTCCGTCAGAAAAAAAGGCTGTGTGAGAAAACGCTCAAGCCTTCTGGCCCTTCTCACTACAAGCCTGTCTGACAGCGAAAGTTCCTCGATGCCAAGCATCGCGATGATATCCATCAATTCCTTGTATCGTGCAAGGTGTTCCTTAACCTTCCTGGAAATTTCGTAGTGCTTCTGACCCACCTCTTCGGGACTGAGGAACTTCGATGTCGACAATAGGGGGTCTATGGCCGGATAGAGACCCTTGGATGCGATTTCCCTCGAAAGAACCACGGTCGTGTCCAGATGGGGAAACACATTCGAGACCGCGGGGTCGGTGATATCGTCGGCCGGGACATATATGGCCTGGACGGATGTGATCGAGCCGCTCTTCGTCGAAACGAGCCGTTCCTCCACTTCGGCGAGTTCGGCCGATAGGGTTGGCTGATAACCCACCCTCGAAGACAGCCTTCCCATAAGCACCGAGACCTCGTTTCCCGCCTGAACGAAGCGATACACATTGTCCATAAGAAAAAGCACATCCCTGCCGGTTTTGTCTCTGAGGAATTCGGCCATGGTGATCGCCGAAAGGGGTAATCTGAACCGTGTGCCCGGAGCTTCCGACATCTGTCCGAACACGAGCGTGGCGTTGTCTATGATCCCCTGGCCCTGCATTTCCCGCCACAGCTCATGGCCTTCTCTCATTCTCTCTCCAACGCCACAGAAGATCGATATGCCGGAATGAATTCTGGCGATTTTGTAAATGAACTCCATCAGCAGTACGGTCTTTCCGACACCCGCCCCGCCGAACAGCCCGACTTTCCCCCCTTTGGGAAATGGTGATAGGAGATCGATAATCTTGATCCCGGTCTCCAGGATTCCTGATGCCGTCAACTGTTCTTCAAGAGCCGGAGAACGTTTGTGAATAGGCATGAGCGAGTAGTCCTTTAGAGGCGACAGACCGTCGATGGGTTCGCCCAGGATGTTGAAAGCCCTTCCGAGACAGCCTTCGCAGACGGGAATGAGAAGAGGGCCTCCTGATGAGGTGACTGCGATTCCGCGCTTCAGTCCCTCCGTGAAACCAAGGGCGATGGCCCTCACAGAGGTACTGCTCGTATGCTCATGGACTTCGAGCACGATCCTGCCCGTATCCGTCTTTTCGACCACAAGTGCGTCATTGATATTCGGCAGACCGTCCCTGAATTCGATCTCGATTACGTCTCCGTGAATCGCCGTGACAACGCCTTCCATATTTACAGCGTACCAAAGACGCATTCAAGATGCAGATTATTGGTTATTTGGGCTACCCGTCGGGAAAGCGTGTCATTGTTCGACAAGCTCACCATGACATTTGTTATCGTGAGCTTGTCGAAGGATGCGTCGGGGAGATTTCATTGCTTGATGAGAATGATTCACTGAAGGGTTGCCCATTCCACAAAAAAAATTCCTGTTGACTTTTTCTGAAATTTTGTTATTAATAGATTAATTAGCACTCTGGCAGGTAGAGTGCTAATTACAAAATCAGTTTCGTTGTACCCAAAAAACTATATATTTCTTATAAGGAGGTGAAGCTACTATGGTATGGAGCGATTTTGAAAGGTTTGGAAGGATTCTTGATCCATGGCGCGACTTCGAGCGCATCAGCCGCAGGTTATCGGGCTGGACGGCTCCGTCGGATGTTGAATTCCCGGCTGTCAACATCTGGATATCCGGTGACGATGCGATCGTTACCGCAGAGATCCCCGGTGTCGATCCGAACGCAGTCGAGATATCCGTTATCGGGGACTCGCTGACGATTCGGGGCTCCCGTAAGCCGGAGGAACTCAGAGAAAACGAGTCCTATCACCGGAGAGAGCGCTGGCAGGGACAGTTCACAAAACCCATCGACCTTCCGTTCAATGTCGATTCAAACAAGGTCGAAGCGACATACGCCAGGGGAATTCTCCAGATAAGACTACCCCGTGCGGAAGCGGACAAACCGAAGAAGATCACTGTCAAATCGGCGTAGATAAAAGGAGGTGACAGTAATGGCTGAGACGCCAAAAGAAGTGCAGAAGAAAGAAGCAGAGTCTCCCGTCAGAGGCGAAAGAACGAAATTGCGAAAAGTGTACACGCCCGCTGTGGATATCGTGGAGCGGAAGGACGATATCGTCATGATGGCGGATATGCCGGGCGTTGATGAGAAATCCGTCGACATCACCGTCGAAAAGAACATCCTCACCATCAGCGGTACCGTCGAAGCCTCGGCTCCGGAGAATAGGACGATGTACATAGCTGAATATGGAGTCGGCGACTATCAGCGGGTCTTTACCCTCACCGACGAGGTTGACAAGGATAAGATACAGGCAACAGTCAAGAACGGCGTTCTGAAAATCGTGTTGCCCAAAGCGGAAGCTTTGAAAACGCGAAAAATCGCCGTGAAAGCAGAGGCTTGAAGCATAAGAAAGGAGATAATGCCATGGCAAAGAAAAGCATCGTTCCCATTCAGAAACAGGCGGTTCCGGCAAGACGCGAAGAGTGGAATCCGTTCGCTCTGCTCCGGCAGGAGATGAATACGCTCTTCGACAGTTTCTTCCGCGGCTTTGAGACGGAGCCGTTCGGAACTCGCTTCGGTGCTTTTGCACCGCGCGTCGACGTGGCGGAGACCGATAAGGAATTCAAGGTTTCCGCCGAGCTTCCCGGCATGGACGACAAAGATATCGACGTCTCCCTTACCAAAGACTCGCTGACTATCAAAGGCGAGAAAAAGGAAGAGAAAGAAGAAAAGGGCAAGAGCTTCTACCGTTTGGAGCGTTCCTACGGGTCGTTCACCAGGACGATACCGCTTCCTGTGGAAATCGTTACGGACAAGGCGAAAGCCGAATTCAAGAAGGGTATTCTGACCGTCACCCTTCCCAAAACGCCGCAAGCTATTAAAGAGACGAAGAAGGTTCCAGTAAAGGCCGGGTAGATGAAATTTCGGAGTAACTCCCCCTCCCCCCTCTTAACCCAAGAGGGGGGATGTCCCTCCCCTTAAGGTAAGGGGAGGTTGGGAGGGGTTATGAATCTCTGAACCGACCGTACTAATCTGAGACCCTTGACAATTGCAAGTGTCATGATGATCACGTCTCAGTATCTCCCAACCATTCACAGCATTCAGCTATAATCAAAACACTATGCGTTCGCGCGTCTCCTTTATTCCAATTCTCTCCATGGGCTTCACTTCGATGCTCCTCCAGATAACGGTCATACGGCTCCTTCTTTCAACCTTTTTCGGAAACGAACTGGATATTGGAATAACTTTATCTTTCTGGCTTCTCTTCATGGCACTCGGAAGTTACGCCGGGAGGAGAATCAGATTCCGGCATGCCTTTTCTCTATCCTTTTTGCTGATAGGGCTCCTCATCCTGCCGACGGCGCTTGCGATTAAAGCGATTAAACCGGCTTTGTCCCTGGAACCCGGGGAAACAGTCTCCTTGATTCACATCATTGCATCCACGGTTGTTACGCTGTTGCCCGTTTGTTTCGTTTTAGGTCTTCAGTTTCCTCTGGCAATCTCTTTTTCCGGCGAAAGAAATACCGCCGGAAGAATTTACGGCATTGAAGCGGCCGGCGCCTTCGCGGCCGGCATCGTGTTCACATTTTTCTTTGCGTCGCGCATAGACGCCTACAGTCTTTGTCTCGGTCTTTCGATTTTCAATATTCTTATAGGCGCGTCTGTCTCGGGCAGGAGAGCATTAGCCTTCCTTTTAGCGCTTCCTCTGCTCTTTTATTTCGCGACCTGCCGCAGCACGTATTCGCTCCCATGGAAGGGTCTGGAGATCGCCGGAACCGTCGAATCCCGCTACGGAGAGATCACTGTAGTCAGAGTGGGCGAGCAGTCGAGTGTGTACGGCAGCGGGCAACTGCTTTTCACGTATCCGGATAAGCAGGAGGCCGAATTGAAAGCCCATCTTGCGATGTCGCTCCATCCTTCGCCGTCAAGGATACTGGTGATCGGAGGCTCTCCCGAGATAGTTTTTGAGATCCTGAAGTATCCTGTCAGCCGTGTTGATTTTGTTGAACTCGACCCAAAGGTCATTCGTATAGCCCTCGATCTCTTGACACACGAGGACAGGAAAGCGATGGACAGGCCGGATCTTACCTTCGTCGTCCAGGACGGCCGCCTTTACCTGAAGAATATCCATCGACCGATGTATGACCTCGTCCTGCTCAATCTCCCTCCTCCTGCCACAGCCGGAATAAACAGATTTTACACCCTCGAATGCTTTCGGGAGGCCCGGAAAACATTGAATGACGACGGCATACTCGCTCTCCCCGTGCCTTCTTCATCAGGGTATATCGGAAGGAGCTTGCAGACGGCGAACGGGGCAGTTTATAATTCCCTCCGGTCGGTCTTTCCGCACGTTGTCTTGACCGCGCAGGAGTACGGGTACTTTTTCGCCGGCAACAGAGAAATCGACACCTCGGTCGGGCTGCTCGAAACCAGGTTCAGAAAGAGGGGTGTTCCTGCTTCGCATTTCTCGGAGTACCAGTTCAGAGATATTTTTCCCTCCTTCGGCCTTGATTATGTCCGTCAAAGGCTCGGCGAAATAAAGGCGGTGAACACGGATCTCCGTCCGGCGGCTTATCTCTATAATCTCATGTTGTGGTCAGAGGTTCACGGAGGAGAATCGCTCAAACAACTTCTTGGGATCCGAGGAATGCATATGGCAGTTATCGCGGCGGCTGTCATGCTGATTCTTGCGCCTCTGATATTCAGAAGAAGGAACAGAACCGTATATTACTCCGTCTTCGCGATGGGGTTCTCGGGAATGACACTAACTATAACCATAATGCTTGCATTCCAGGCCTTTTATGGATACATCTACGAGATGATAGGTCTGATGTCGTCGACGTTTATGATCGGGATATGGTCCGGGACCCGCATAACCGGCAGGATGAAGAATGCGCTGGGGACGCTGCTGATTCTTGAAATCCTTACCTGCGTTCTGGCGGTCTCCGCACCGCTCTTGTTCAAATCGGAATTCCTCTTTTATACACTGGTCTTTGCAGCGGGGGTTCTGTCAGGAGGCCGGTTTACCGCGGCCGGCCTTTTGATTCCCGGGGCGGATGCCGGCGGGAAACTGTACGCCCTCGATCTTTCCGGCTCTTTCCTGGGTGCTTTCATTCCGGCAATAATGGTCATCCCGCTGCTTGGAATCCCTTACGCCCTCGTCTCAGTCGCAACAGTGACGGCTTTCTCGGCCATGATGATACTAAGCCTGACATCAGACAAGCTTATGAAAATCCGCAATTGATTCACCTTCGTCTTCATCGAGGTTCCGGTACTTCGACAGCTCTTCCTTCAGTTCCTTTATCTGTTCCTTCAGTTCGATCATTCTCAGTTCTCTTCCGACCGACATTTCGTAGAAGTCTTCGAGATCCTTTACCCTTTTCTGGATTTCGGCCTCGGCTTTCTTGCGCTCTGTGATGTCATGAGCAACCCCCTCGACAGCGATAACTCTTCCGCTATCATCAAAAACAGGAACTTCGGTCAGCTCGATAAGGCGAACATTTCCATCCTTGTGATATATTTCGATTTCATACGGAGGCTGCCGTTGTCCCGACATGCTTCGGTTCGTATGTTCTATCGCTTTTTTGTTTACGGGATTGTCCGTCAGGTAGTCGGTATAGTGCGTGAGAATTTCCTCCCTGGAGTAACCGAGCATGTCCGTGGCGGACGGACTGACATATGTGATTATACCGCCTGTATCATGCCTGTAAAAAAAATATTCCTTCCCGATATTTTCGACAAGCCTTCTGTATCTTTCCTCGCTTGCCCACAACGCATCTTCGGCTGCCTTCTTGGCTGAACGAATTCTCCGCTGTTCGAGTGCCTCTCTTACGGCAAACGGCAGCCGCGCAATGCGATCCTTAAGAATATAGTCGGTGGCGCCCGCTTTCATGCAGGCCACCGCTGTTTCTTCGTTTATCGATCCCGTAAACATAATGAATGGAATCGTAGGGTTATACTCTCTCGCGAGTTTCAGAGCCTGTATTCCGTCGAACTCCGGAAGGGTATAGTCCGAGATGATCAGGTCGGGCCGGAATTCCTCCAGGGCTTTCCGGAACCCTTTTTCCGTCTCTACTCTAACCGAGGCGAAGCGGATGCTTTCCCGCTGAAGTTCACGCTCTGCCAGCTCGGCATCAGTAGGGACGTCTTCGATTATTATTATTCGAATCGGGCTGTCCGTTTCCATAGTTTTCCTCCCACCATTTATCCAAACGGCGATTGATTGAGAAGCAGCCAATAGAGCCCGATGTCTTTGACTGCTGCAATGAACTTGTCAAAATCCACCGGTTTAACAATGTAACTGTTCACGCCCAACTTATAGCTCTCAACTATATCTTTTTCCTCCCTCGACGATGTGAGCACAATCACGGGAATAATTCTTGTCCGCTGATCGCTTTTTACCGCTCTCAACACCTCCAATCCATCGACTTTAGGGAGCTTCAGATCTAAAAGAATTATTTTTGGACCGCTTTCAACCTTTCTCTCACTGAAGGCGCCCCGTGCAAAGATGAAGTTGAGTGCTTCTTCGCCGTCTGCAACCAAGAACACGCTATTGGCAAGATTGTGGCCCTTCAAAGCCCGCAAGGTCAGTTCCGCGTCGTTAGCATTGTCCTCAACGAGCAGAATTTCGACTTCTCTCCGATTACCCATCTTGTGTCCCTTTCATTGGCAGTGAGAAATAAAACGTGGCGCCTTCGTTCACTTTTCCTTCTGCCCACACCTTGCCGCCGTGGCGGCTGACTACGCGCTGGACAATTGCCAGCCCGACGCCTGTTCCCTCGAACTCCTCAGCTTTATGCAGCCGTTGAAAGAGGCCGAAGAGCTTATGCGTATAATCCGAATTGAACCCCACGCCCGAATCTTTTACATAATAGATATTGAATCCGTTCTCTACGCGTCCTCCGATTTCAATTCTGCGCTCATCCTTGGGCGAAGTATATTTGACTGCATTCGAAAGAAGATTGATCCACAACTGCCGCAGCAGGGTCGTATCGCCATAGGCTTCCGGCAAAGGCGAAAGAGAGAATCTGAATTTCTGCCTGACTTCCGGAGAAGCGATTTCGTCATAGATTAAACCGGCAAGCGCGGTCATGTCGATTTGAGAGAACCGCATATCGCTCCTGCTCACCCTCGAAAGCGCAAGCAAGTCGGTTATCAACTGATCCATTTTCTGCGTATTCGTGCGAACAACTTTCAGGAGCCGGTTACCCTCGGCATCGAGTCTGTCGGCATATTCATCGAGGACAATGCGCGAAAATCCGTCAATGGCGCGCAACGGGGCTCTTAGGTCGTGAGAGACCGAGTAGGCAAAGGCTTCGAGCTCCTTGTTGGCGGCTTCGAGCTGGGCTGTTCGTTCAATGACTCTTTGCTCAAGCTCTTCATTGAGCTTCCGGATTTCTTCCTCGGCCCGCTGGCGCTGGATAATTCTCCACATCCCTTCCATCAGGAGGGTAAGCTGATTGACATCCGACTCATTGTAGTGTTCCGGCTTGTTTCCTACACCCGCCACCAGAACAATCCTCTCCCCCTCAAAAACCGGAACGTTCATGTGCCGCGTGATATGCACATGCCCTTCCGGATACCCTTTCTTCCATGGATTAGGATCCTGGTAGTTATTGGTAATAATCGGCCTCCTCTGCCGGACTGCTTCTCCCCAGAGACCGGTTGTCTCAACGGGATAAATTAGAGGTTTATCGGAAATCGCGCATTCTTCCATAGCTGTCTTAGACCATGCATACATTGTTAAAACCGTCTCATCTTCATCCAGGAAAGCAAGATATCCTATTTTGCTGTCTGTCAAACGAATGGCTTCTTCGAGAGAAAAACTTGTAATATTCTGAATCGTGGAATCCGTCATTCTATTAAGTTCCAGAAGAGCTATCATGCGCGATTCGTTGCGTTTTAGTTCCTCTTCAGCTTTCTTGCTTCCTGTAACATCCCAAACCGTCGATATCATCAACGGTTTGCCGGGAACCGGTATATTTCTCGCGGTGACATAAGACGTCTCTTCTCCTTTGCGAGTAATCGGAATGTCGGCCCAATACATACGCTCCGGGCTCCCACTGACGCAATCGTTTAACACTCTCCTCTTTATATCTTCCCTGAATGCCGGATCCTCATAGACAGCGCTCCAAAAAGCGTCCGGGTCTGCAAGCTTCTCTCTTGTTGTCCGATAAAACCTTGGGAAGTTGTCGTTCATATAATTGAAAGTCACAGTGGGATCAACAGAGTTTACGGCTACTCCCACAGGAAGATTATCCAGTACCGCTTTAACAAAGGCTTCGTTTTCCCGCAGCGTCGCCTCGGCTCGTTTGCGTTCGGTGATGTCACGGACAAATACCAGATGCGCATCGCGATCTTGGAAATAAACGGCCATCGCAGTGGTTTCGACCGGGACCCGCGAACCATCCAAGCGGAGATACTCTTGTTCCATAAGTGGCGACGGTTTTCCAGTCTCGCGTTGGACCCTAACACGCTTGCGGATGGCCTCGTGATATTCCGGCGCTATCCGATCCATGAAGTTTTTGCCGAGAAGATCCTCAGGCGTCGAGGCCCGGAGCAGTGTGAGCATGGCTGGGTTGAGGTAGACGAAATAGCCCTGACTCTGTACGAAAATGGCCTCCGGTGCCGACTCGACCAGCGTCCGAAAGCGTTCCTCACTCTTCCGTAGCGCATCTTCGGCAAGCGCTCGCTGGAAAGCCGTGCCCAGCTGCATCGCCGCCTTCTCCAACAGCTCCACCATCTTCAGCGGAACCATATTCTCCTCATGATCGGCAACATGAATCAGCCCGAGTATCCTGTCGCCGATTCGAATCGG
>JBFLXP010000099.1:0-9412 GCA_040757315.1 Nitrospirota bacterium | reverse complement strand
TAATGCAATGGCAAATGTCTTCTTGATATCAGTGCTTTACCGATTATTTTCATATAACGCTCGCCGGAAATCGAAGGCTGTTTTTTTCAGGGTGTCGTCACTGTGTTTCTTCAGCACCCAGCCGCCCTCTGATTCCGGCGTTTTTGAAGGGCGATGATGTAGTGTTTAATTTATTCGGAAAAGGAAAGAAAAAAAAAGCCGTCGTATTGGGAATAGACGGAGTCCCCTGCAGCCTGTTGAGGAGTTTAATCGGCAAGGGGATTATGCCGAATCTTGCCACGCTGGCTCAGGACGGCACGCTGACCGAAATGACCGCATCCATTCCGGAAGTCTCGTCGACTTCATGGACTACGTTTATGACCGGCGTCAATCCCGGGAAACACGGTATTTACGGGTTCATGGACCTGAAGCCTCATTCGTACGAATACCGGTTCCCCAATTCATCCGACATAAAGAGTGAGACCCTGTGGGAGATTATAGGAAAGAACGACAGGCGGAGCATCGTGATCAACGTCCCGTCAACTTATCCCGCAAGGCCGCTTAACGGAATACTTACGGCAGGATTTGTGGCCCTGGACCTGCAGAAAGCTACATATCCGGATTCGGCATACCGGTATTTGAAAAGCATCAACTACAGGATGGACGTCGATTCTCAAAAGGCCGCGCGAGCAGCGGAATTATTTGCGGCGGACATTAATATCACCTTTGAGACGAGAAGGACGGCGATCCTGCATCTTTTCGATCGTGAAGAATGGGACCTGTTTATAGGCGTGATTACGGAGACGGACAGACTTCATCATTTTTTCTGGGCGGCTTATGAAGACAGTTCACATCCGATGAACAGTTTCTTCGTCGATTTCTACAGGAAAATCGACGGGCTGATCGGAGACATAGCACAGAGATGCGGCAGGGATACCCCTTTCATCATTGTGTCGGACCATGGATTCACCGGAATCAAGAGCGAGGTTTATTTGAACGCCTGGCTGAGGGAAAAAGGACTGCTACGGTTCAGGAAAGAGCCTCCGGAGTCATTGTCGGATATGCACCCTGAAAGCAGGGCCTTCGCACTCGACCCTTCGCGGATATACGTCAACCTTAAGGACCGTTATCCCTCCGGAAGCGTGAACCGGGAGGATTACGAGAATGTACGGTCGATGATAAAAGAAGGTTTAGGCGAGTTTTCGGTCGACGGTCAGAAAGTATTTCGGGAAATATACTTGAGAGAGGATCTTTACGGCGGCCCTGTCTTCGAATCGGCTCCCGATATGGTGGCGCTGTCGCACACCGGCTTCGACCTTAAGGGGTCGCTGAATAAAGATGCACTCTTCGGCAGAAGCGTATTTACCGGAGCCCATACAAGAGATGACGCCACGTTCTTCATCAACAGAAAGATCGAAGCCGACGGTATCAACATTATAGACGTAGCGCCCACTGTTTTCCGGCTGATGGGAATCGAGCATCACGCTTTTGAGGGTAAATCCGCTGTGTGAATCTCCGGAGCATTCCCTTCGTTTTCAGACTCCTCGGGATTGCCCAATGTTCTGTTTTTCATCTGCTCTTCTCAGCTAAACTTGCGAATTGTGTGAGTCAGGACAGATGAAGCAGCTATCGGTTTTTAGTGCTGATTTTGTTAGGACTTTTCCTTTTTTTCTCTTATAATACAATTAGGTATGGATACGCGTACGGCAATTGCTGTTGTATCGAAGAACATCGGCGACGAAGCGTTCGATGCCGTACGTGATTCAGTGTCTTTTTTCGATTCTCTCAATCAGGCATTGAAATCTTCACCTGACGTCCTTATTGTCGACGAAACCGACATGGACGGCGTTAAGAAAGAGGGCGTCAAGGTCCTTGTCGTCGGCAAAGCCACCAAAGAGAAAGTCCTTGCGTGTCTCAGGCATCGGGGCTTCTGTGGTTTTTTGGACCCCTCCACATCTCAAGAACTGATGAAGAGAGCGCTCACAAGGCTGAGAAGAAATGAGATGTGGATCAATAGGGAGATACTCTCTTCCGTCTTCGAAGAATTTTCGAAACACATCCGCAAATCGAACTACAAGTCCGATCTCTTGAATGCTCTCACCGAAAGGGAAAGAGAGATCGTGAATTCGATGGCCAAGGGCAAAAGCAACAAAGCCATTGCGGAAACCCTCTTTATCAGTGAGAGCACCGTAAAGAATCACCTCTATAATATTTACAAAAAAATCGGGGTGAACAGCCGCGCGGAAGTCATTTCCCTCCTGTTTCGATAATCCTCCATTTTTTAAAAATCATACTTTTTTCCTATTGACACCGCCCCTTTATTCGGCGATTATGGAATATGCGAAAAATTCTTCTCGTATTCCGGGACAAGATATTCTTTCAGAAGATAAAGCGCACATTTCCCGGCACGGCACGACTTACTCACAAGACCGAGTGCTCTGTCCAAGATTATACCGGATGCAGGGCGGCGGGTCCTGATCTTGTCATCCTGGACTGGCGATATATCGGGCATCTGCGCGGTCTTTCTGCGGTGTCGAAAGTCGTGGTGGCGGCCGACAGTTACGACACCAACAGAGAATACCTGTCCGCCAGACTGGGTGCCAAAGGTTTTATTACCAAGAATATGAGCGGTCCTTCACTGAGGCGGGTTGTCGACGTGCTAAGTTCAGGCCAGGTCTGGATGACGAGAAGGGTCGCATCGAGGATTTGTAAAGAGTACAGTCGATTGTGCCGCAATGAGAACAATATGTCGTAAGCTGGATTGTCTGGTTCTATAATTCCAGATTTCTCCGCAGTATAAGGGAAGGGGTAAATGAAGCTGGTCACAAACGTAAAGAGCGTCGCGAGACGTGTGAGAAGAGTTGTTGTCTTAGCGGGAGGTCAGACAAGCCGCCTTACACCGCTAACCGCTTATTGTCCGACATCTCACTTGCCGATCCTCAACAAGCCCCTTCTTGAACACAATATTGATGCCCTCATGAAGTGCGGGATCGATGAGGTGATCGTATCAACGAATGTTTCCGAGGACTATCTTGCGGAAGATCTGAGACAGGGAATAATTGTCAGATACCACCGTGAGCGGAGGCCGCGAGGACCGGCCGGCTGTCTGAAGGATATCGAACCGTGGCTAAAGGAAGAACCTTTTCTTGTGCTGAACGGCAGTCTGTTCATCAAGCGAATCGAACTGGAGAATTTTGTGAGGTTCCATGAGGAATCCGGCTCAATGCTCACTGTGGGAATGCATCGGGCGGCAGATGCCGCGGGCGAGACTGAACATGTGTTGATCGGTAGCGACGGATCGCTGAAAGGGTTCTCCTCCGGACATTCCTTCGAGAACGGACTGTCCTGGAGAGCGGCTGGAATATATCTATTCGATCCTTCCGTGCTTAATTACATCGACAGAGAGAGATATATGGACATAAAAGAACAGTTGGTACCGCTTCTTCAAAGGGAATCATTCTCCGTATTTGTCTCCGAAATTAAAGGGGAATTTGTGCACATGACCAGCGTTCAGGATTACATGAAAGCAAACAGAGATCTTCTCGCAGATGCAGGCGGACGTTGTTCCGGCAACAAAGAGGAGATAACGAAAGGGGTCTGGGTCGGTAGGGATGTGACACTATCTCCCCGTGCTTATATACTTGGGCCGGTAGTGATCGGCGATAACTGCAAAATCGAGGATTTCGCTCAGATCGTAGGACCGGCAGTGATAGCGAATGACTGCACGATCTCAGAAGGCGCCCTTCTCCGGGAGAGTATTCTCTGGGACGGCGTTTCTCTGTCGCGTGAGGCGGCTGTCGAATACTCGATTTTAGGGCAAGGTGCAAATATTCCGCAGAACTCCCGGATGAAGAGTATGATCGCTATGAACGGGTTGAGAGTCGGCGATATGAACCTCGTGCCGGAGTTCACAATCACGAGTGCCCTTGACCTGTCCTGGAATGACCGGGCTATGGGAATTGCATATCGAACCATCAAGAGAGCCATGGACTTGTCTCTTTCCGCTCTGGGGATTCTTTTTTTTCTGCCCGTCTTTCTGTTTATTGCGGCGGCAATAAAGATCGATTCCCGCGGACCGATATTCTACGTGCAGAAGCGATGCGGACTAAAAGGAAGGCTGTTCGGAATGATAAAGTTCAGGACTATGGTGGCCGACGCGGAAAGAATGCATAAGCAACTTGTTCCCAGCAACGAGACCGACGGTCCCATGTTCAAGTTGACCAACGATCCGCGTGTTACAAGACTGGGACGGTTTCTGCGCAGGACGAGTCTCGACGAAATCCCGCAATTACTGAATGTCCTGAAAGGGGAAATGAGTCTTGTCGGTCCGAGACCTTTGATTACGGATGAGATGAAGTTCAGCCCGAGTTGGCGGGACATACGCCTCAAGGTGAAGCCCGGCATAACGGGATTGTGGCAAGTTCAGGGCAGGAGCAACGCGTGGTTTCATGACTGGATCAGATTTGACACCTTTTATGTGAAGAATCAGTCGCTCCGAATGGATTTGGAGATATTGGCTAAAACCGTAGGAGTTGTTCTGAAAAAAGTTGGCGCATATTGATCGACGGTTGAAGACATTCTCTGCATGGGGTGGGCATTGCTTTTAGCGGAACACGAAAAAATTCAGGAAAACGGAAGGGACACCGTGTCGGAGCCTATCTTCAGAAAATACAGGACCGGAGACGAGTGGGGACTGACTCTGCTTGCGAAAGCAGTATGGGGGTCGGATTATTCCGAGGAATACTGGCGATGGAAGTATGTCGACAACCCTGCGCGGGACAATCACTCGTACGTCGCTGAGTGCAGGGGCGAGATAGTCGGATTCTCAGGATGCATCCCATGGAAGATCGGTGTCTCCGGGAAAGAAGCGATAGGCGCGCAGATGACGGACATGATGGTTCATCCGGAGTGGCGCCGGAAGGACATCTACTTCCCGTTAAATCGCTGCGTTCTGGAAGAAATCAAGAGATATGCCGATCTGCAATACGGGTTTACGAATCCGAGTTCTTTTCGCATCTATAAGAAGCGGTTCAAATACGACGGATTCAGCCCGGTAAAAATGCAGAAGGTGGTGAATACCAGGCTTCTGGTATGGCAGGGCATAAGAAAATTGAAACCCGCCGATGTCAAAAGGGTTATTAGTGTCGTGCCGAGAACGATCGCATACATGGCCGGTACGTCATCGGGCCGTTTTGGACACGCAGGCAAGAAGGTCGAGATCAAGCGGCTTCAGCATTTTGACGATAGATTCGACGAATTCTGGATACGCGTCCGGCAGGATTTGAAGATCGCGACAATACGCGACCGGCGGTACCTTGACTGGCGCTATCTTAAGAATCCCGAGCGTCGGTACACAATCCTCTCCGCTGAGCAGGGCGGCGTGCTGGCGGGATTTGCAGTTCTGAGGAGTGAAGAAACAGAGGGCATGATGAGAGGCATGGTGGTCGATTTTCTTGTCGCCCCGGCGTATGAGGATTCGGCCGTTTCCCTCCTTGAAGAGTCCCTGAAATTCTTTAGGGATGAAAATGCTGCCTTGGTGAACCTGTGGATATCTTCTGAACATAACGACATTTTCAAGCTTCTGGCGGCCAAAGGGTTTTCAGCAAAGCAGGTGCAAGAGGTTATTGTTCTGCTCAAGTCGTTCACTCCGAACATAGAGAGCGCCTTTCTCCGGGACCCGGCAAATTGGTACCTTACAATGGGGGATTGTGAAGTTTTTTAAGGGTCGGCCCGCGGCCACGCGGGCAGGGCGTATCTTCCCCCGTCTAATTTCATGATAAAAGCGGCGGTGAGAACATAGTGTCAAAACTCATCGTTATAGGTATAGACGGCGGAACCCCTGATATTATGCTGTCTCTGATGGATCAGGGAATGCTGCCCAATTTTGAGGCAATAAGACGGAGGGGAGCGTTCGGGGAGCTACTCTCGGTGCCGAACCAGAGGAGCGCCGCAGCCTGGAGCAGTTTTATCACGGGCACCAATCCGGGCAGACACGGGATTTTCGAGTTCTATGAACGCATCCCCGGCAGCCACAGCGTCCGTTTCACACGGGCATCCCAGCGGAACGGGATATCATTCTGGAAATATCTATCAGACAGGGGCAAGACGGTCATCTCTATAAACGTTCCCATGTCTTATCCCGCAGAAGAAATTTCGGGATGTGTGATCAGCGGGTTGGATGCCCCCGGAAAGCAGAGTTCAGGCTTCACGTATCCGCCGGACCTTCTATCGGACATCGAGGCGGCAGTCGGGCCCTATGTGCAGGAGCCGGGAGTCACAAGTCTCGTAATAGCAGGTCAAATCGGCGAGGCGCTTGATAAGATTATCTATTCCGTGAGGCAGCGGGGCAAGGCGGTCCGGTATCTGATGGGCAGATACAATTGGGACACGGCCATAGCGGTCTTCAGAGAAACGGATCCTGTTCAGCATTGTTTTTGGAAGTACCTCGACGACGACGGCGCGGAGTTTAAGGACGCCGTCTTCAAGGTCTATCAGGAAATAGACCTCGAAGTGGGAAGAATCCTGACCGAAGCGGGCCCCGACGCAAGGGTGCTCGTCCTCTCCGACCACGGCTTCGGTCCGAGACAGCATGGCAACGGCTGTTTGAATCAGTGGCTCGGGGAAGCGGGTTTCCTCAAGATGACGAACGGCCGGAAAGGGATCTCCATCCCGGGGATTCTGAGAAAGGCTTACCATTTGCTCGAAAAAAACCTGAGCCGCCGCATGAAAGAGCGGCTGTTCGGCATGTTTCCGGGGGTCATCAGCAGGGTGCATTCCAGGGTGTTCTTCGGCTCGATCGACTGGGAAGGCACCCTGGCATATTCCGACAATATCATGCCGGTAGTCTGGATTAATTCCGATGCGAAAGGCGGGAGCATGTCCCCGGAAAAATACCGGGAGGCGGTTTCCGCTGTTAAGGAAGCGCTGCTCAATATGTGCTGTGAGGGTAAGACTGGGAAGAAAGTTGTCGAATGGGTCAAACACCGGGATGAGATTTATTCGGGGCCCGGTGTTTCGAAAGCTCCGGACCTTCTGATTAAATGGAAAGAATCGGAAGTGATCACGGGGCTGCGATTCGGCGAGCACGGAAGTCCTATCCGGCCCCGCTATCCCACAGGAGAGTTCGCTGTTATTTCGGGAGATCACAGACCGATGGGCGTATTCATGGCCTCGGGCGACGGCATCAGGCAGAATGTCGTGCTGACCGGCCTCACCATCGTGGACGTTACCGCGACAGCCGTCTACCTCAGCGATCTGCCCGTCCCGGAGTTTATGGAAGGCAGTGTTCCGGCCAGCCTCTTTGAGGAGAGTTTTCTGTCATCCCACCGCATCGGCCTGGAAAAATGGGATTCCCATGCGGATACCGCAGACCTCCCTGCTTACAGTCCGCAGGAGGAAGAGGATCTGAAGAACCGGCTGAGGGGACTGGGGTATCTGGAATAATGAAGAAGGTGCTGATGCTGTTTTCGATGAGTTTTGAACCGTTCCAGGGACGCTATCTGAGGGCGTACAATGAAGCGAGAACCCTGGTTGAAAACGGGTATCAGGTTACTGTTCTGGGATGGGACAGGTCAGGTAAGAGTTCTCCTTCCGAGGTCAAGGACGGAATCAGAATAGAGAGGATCTTTGAGAAAGCGCCGGACCGGACGGGACTGAAGAGTCTGCCGAATTTTTCCCGTTTCTGCGGCAAAGTTCTCTATCACCTGAAGGATACTCGATTCGATTTTGTGCATTGCCACAACCTTCAATTACTGCCGCTTGGGCTTTTGCTGAAGGGACGCTGGAAAATTCCCCTTATTTTCGACAGTTGTGAACCGGATTACTTCGCCCTATATCCGAAGAAACTCCAGGGCGCTGTCAAATTTCTGGAGCGTTTTTTGGCGAACCGGGCAGACGCAGTATTCGTTCACAACGATTATCAGGTTAAGAAATACACGGCATTTGGCCATCCCCGGGTGATGCTGATCGGCAGCTACCCAGGGAAAGAAATGATGCGTCGTGGCAACGGAAAGCCCGATGCAAGAGAGAAATTCACGCTGGGAAGGATCGGGTCTGTCTATCAGGACAACGGGATTGAAGAACTCGTGGAAGGCTTCAGGCTGGCATCGAAGAATATCGACAACATCGAGCTTTTGCTTGCGGGCCGTGTATTTGATTCTTACAAGGAAACCTTTGCACGAACTGTCAACGGTTTGGGCAATAGGGTGACGGTTTCGGGAGCCTTCAACAGTGACGAGATGCCGCACTTATACGACAGAATCGATGTGTCCGTCATTATCTATCACAGATCGGCATGGTTCAAGAATATCACGCCCACAAAGTTCTTTGATTCTCTCGCCATGGGTGTCCCCGTGATAGTCTCGGACATGGGCGGTCTCAGGGAGATCCTGGAGCGATATCGGTGCGGTATCGTTGTCGATGAGACGAATCCGAGGGAGGTCGCCGACGCGATCACCATGCTTTATGAAAATCCTGATCTGAGACACGAAATGGGTCTCAACGGTCTTAGAGCGATCGAAGAGAATTACAACTGGGAACTCATGAAAGAGAGACTTTTGACAGTGTACAGGACGTTACCGGAATGAAAGACCTTACAATCGGCATAGCCACATGGAATGCTGCGGGTCTCCTCAGAGACTGCCTTGCTTCCATCAAAAAAAATGTCAGCGGTCTCACGTATGAAGTTGTGGTCGCGGATAACGGCTCGGCAGACAATACGCCGAAAATCATGAAAGAAGATTTCCCGGATTTCCGGTATATCAGGAACAAGGTGAACGAAGGAGTTGCAAAAGCCCGGAATAAGTGCCTGAGGAAGGCGGACTCGCGCTACGTCATCGTGCTGGACGTGGATACAATTATCCTGCCGGGCGCTTTTCAGGCGCTTGTCGACTCCATGGACCGGAATCCTCGCGTCGGCATCGGCGGCCCCAAGTTGTTGAACCCCGACGGAACAGTGCAGTTGTCATGCAGAACGTTCCAGACCCCGATGACCGTCTTATTCAGGGGTACTCCGCTGAGGAAAATTTTCCCCGGTTCGCGGTTTGTAAAAGACCATCTGATGACGGGATGGGACCATGAAAGCGCGCGCTCTGTAGATTGGATGATGGGTGCCTGCCACATCATCCGGCGGGAAACACTCGAAGACATCGGTGAACTTGATGAAGGATTTTTCTATCTCTATGAGGACGTCGAGTATTGCTGGCGTGCAAGGAAAAAGGGTTGGGACATTTTGTACATACCGCAGAGCGCTATTATTCATATTTATCAGCGGCAGAGCGCGGTCAGGTTCAACATAATGACTCTCCGGCACATAAAGAGTATAAGCCGGTTCATGAGGATACGGTATTTAGGGTATGGTAATGCTCGGGAAAGTATGATAAATACCATCGGAAATAGATTAAAATAAATGATGCCAAGAAGACCGAAAGAATCT
>JBFLXP010000098.1:0-9484 GCA_040757315.1 Nitrospirota bacterium | reverse complement strand
ATCTATGGAAACGGGGACTTCATCCGGAAAATGACAACAGCCCATGATATTGAAGCTGTCATAAGGGAAAAAGGTAGGCCAAAGAAGAAGGATGAGAAGTAAAAATAGAACCGTCCCCTTTTCTTCTTTGGCAGAAACGATTGACAAAGACACAAACCATGGGTATGATATAAAGTAATACCGGAGGTGTTATTATGGGCAAAACAAAAATTGCGATTACATTGGATGAAGAATACATTGATCAGTTGGACGCGTTTGTGAGTAAACGTATTTTTCAGAATCGTAGTCAGGCTATTCAGGAAGCTGTGAAGGATAAACTTTTTCGGATGAAACGCACCCGTTTGGCAAAAGAATGTGCGAAGCTTGATCCTACCTTTGAAAAGGCAATGGCGGATGAAGGATTGACTGAGGATTTGAGCCAATGGCCCGAATACTAAGAGGTGAGATTAGATGGGCCGATTTGAACCCAGTACGGGGCAATGAGCAAGCAGGCTTAAGGCCTGTTTTGATTCTAAGCCAGGATATTTTCAATGAACGATCAGGAACGGTTGTTGCCGTAGCCTTGACCGGTCAGCCTCAGAAAGCGGGATTCCCTCTCACGCTTGAATTGAAAACTGCACATTTACCCAAACAGTCATGGGTAAAAATAAGCCAGATTCGGACGCTTTCCGTTGAGAGAATAGGGAAAATAATCGGCAGAGTTTCTCCTGAAGAAATAGAACAGGTTGTTGAAGGATTGAATGAGATAATAGGGCCATAACAATTCACTCATGCGGATGACTGATAGCCACCGCACAGTTCAGTCGTTAGAAGGACCCTGCGGGCGCGGGTATATAAGAGGCGAGGCATTATGTACAAATACCAGGTTTTCATTGTTGGAAATGGCAAGCTTGCGAGAGAACTCCTTGAAAATCTCTCCGGAGAAAACATTTATAGAGTAGTCCAATGGAATAATTGTAATTCCTTATCACCGGAAAGAAGTGTAGTTGTTCATGCGGGTTCCGGGCGGGAATTGACAGATGTGATTGATTACTGTACCAAGACACGGTCAATATTGTTTGAACTCTCAACAACGGGCTCTCCAATACCGGGTTCTGTTGGTTTTCCTGTCGTTATTTGCCCGAATGTAAATATCTTGATGCTTCAATTCATGGCCATGATAAAGCAAGCTGCGCCTTTATTCTACGGTTACAAAATTGAAATAGCGGAATCTCACCAATCTTCAAAAAAGTCAAAACCGGGCACGGCTATCTATCTGGCAAAAACACTGGGAATCTCGGAAAACGATATCCACTCTGAGCGAGATCCTAATATTCAGAAAGCAGACATTGGGATTCCTCAGCAGCATCTTGATCGTCATGCTTATCACAAGATAGTTATTTCAAATCAAGATACAGAACTGAAATTCGAAACAAAAGTCTTTGGAAAGACGGCGTATGCCGTTAGTTTATCATTCATTATAGATAAAGTTTTACCAATGAAATTGCCGGCAGGACATTATGATATTGTTGAGTTGTTATTGGCAGAGCATAACGGAAACAAATGAATCACACAGACAAACACTCGCTGTTTTTCCTGAAACATCACCGTGCCCTGAGTGTGGAAATGACATTGATATATGGATAGACGAATGAAAAGCGAAGTGTTCTATCCGCAATAAAATGGTCAATCCACGACAGTCAAAACATATTGAACAGCTACGTGCAAAGAACGAATTTCAAGTTGCGGTAAAAGAGTATGAAGATGGCACAGAAACAACACTGTATTACGAACGATATGAAACCATAATACCTATATCGTCTTTCGATCACGCTCAAAAATACAAGATAGCTGATTTTGTATGTTCGCTTGGGGCAGTGTTTGTTCATGATAAGGAAAAGTTGGGGTGAAAAGTGCATCAGTTGCATCCTTTTTGGATCAGAGGACTTGCTACAGAGAGGTCTGAAAAGTAGCCGCCATGGAATTTGTCCCATGCTGTGCCGTGAATACTCGTTTCTTTCCTGATCTCACGTCCGGTTACTTTTCTGTTCATGAAAACTTTTTCATAATCTGGAGCAGGGGAATGCCGCGTTTCTTCGCGATCTTCTTACAGTCCTCGTACTCCGGAACCGCTTTAACGATATCCTTGCCCAGGGACGAGAATTTCACTCTTACACGTCCGTATTCGGTTTCCAATGTTTTCATGGTGCGACTCAGCGTGATTCTTCCTGCCTCATAGAATCTGACGCCGATGGTAGTCGTCTCCTTCAGGATAATTGCGGTCAGGTCATTTCTACGCTCTTTTTTGCAGAGCACCGAAAGCTTGACTCCTGGTCTGCCTTTCTTCATGAGAACCTGAGTTAAAAAAACGTCGAGGGCGCCTGCCAGCAACAACCTGTCCATAACATACGCGAACACCTGAGGGTTCATGTCGTCAATGTTCGTCTCGATGACCGTGACAGTCTCATCCGCCGGTCCTGATTTCTTTTCGGCAGATGAAGGAGCAACAAGTTCGCCGACAAAAACCCTGAGAATATTCGGCCAACCGTTTGGATTTTTCGAACCTGCGCCGATGCCGATCGTCCGGGTTTCCATCAAGGGAATCTCGCCGAATTCATCTGCAAGTTCTTTAATCAGGGCCGCGCCGGTAGGCGTTGTCATTTCATAATGAGCACCAGATGACGAGTACAACGGCGTGTTTTTCAGGATCTCGGCTGTTGCGGGTGGGGGAACGGGAAGCGTTCCGTGTTCTGTCGTGACGAAACCGCCGCCGAGGTTTAACGGAGATGAAAATATTCTTTCGATACCTAAAAGCTCGAGACCGATGACCGTTCCGAAGATGTCGATAATGCAATCCACAGCGCTCAGTTCGTGGAGATGGACTCGCTGAAAAGACGTGCCGTGGACTTTCGCTTCCGCCCGAAAAAGCCGTTCGAAGACAAGCAGACCCCTCTGCTTCACTTCGGGGGAAAGAGTCGACGCCCGAACTATTTTGCATATGTCGCGAAATCCGCGCGCCGGATTAAGATGGCTTTTCAGAGGTGTCACGTCCACTTTCGTCGCTGCAACATGCGCCCTTCTTACTCTTTTCGAAGCAAGGCGATAACCCCGCACCGGGATCCTCCGAATCTCTTTTTCCAGTTTCTGCATTGAAAGACCAGCGTCCACCAGCGCACCGAGGCACATGTCCCCGCTTATTCCGGAAAAACAATCGAAATAGGCTATCTTCAAGTGTGCGAACCTCCCGCGAAGACTATTTTACCATCGATTCTCCGCCTTATCGACGGATGATGCGTAACTTGTTCAAATATTTGACTTGTGGTAAGGTTATTATACGGCGGACAGTAGGAAAATTGCCCTGGGGGGAGAAGAATGGCCGATCCATTAGTTCTCGAGGACGGCTCACACATCGCTGTTGTCGGAGGGGGCCCGGCCGGCTCTTTCTTCAGTATTTTTGCGCTTAAAATGGCGAAGTTGGTCGGCAAATATCTGCGGGTGACAATTTACGAACCGAAGGATTTTACGAAAGGTGGACCGCTTGGATGCAACCGGTGCGGCGGCGTCATATCCGAACTTCTTGTCCAGACGCTTGCCGTTGAAGGGATAATTCTCACCGACAGGCTCGTTCAAAGGGGGATCAATACATATAGACTCCACACCGCCTATGGAAGTGTGTCCATAGAGGCTCCCTCCAATGAAAAGAGAATCGCCACAGTCTATCGCGGAGGGGGACCAAAAGGTGCTGTAGGAAAAGAGAAGGAAAGCTTCGACGGATACCTTCTGGATCTCGCCAAGAAAGAGGGAGCTGCCCATCTGCCCGTGAAAATAGACCGCATTGAATTCAAGGACTCAAAACCCGTGCTTTATTCGAAAGGGGATGACGTTCAGGAAGCAGATCTTGTTGTCGGCGCGATCGGAATCAAAAGCCGGACGTCCGGACTTTTTGAGAACATGCGGTTCGGCTATCGGAAGCCCGGGACGATCACCGCAGCTATCGCAGAAATAGGGTTGGACAGGGATATGGTGTCGGAGCACTTCGGTGCCTCCGTAAATCTTTTCCTTTTACCCATTAAAGGAATGAAATTCGCGGCGATAATTCCGAAGGGCAACTATGTAACGGTCTGTATTCTCGGCAACAACGTCAGCGCGGGCAGCATGGATGAATTCCTGCGCCACCCTGTCGTATTGTCCGTTTTGCCTGCCGGGATCGGCGCCTATCGCGTGGATTGCCGGTGTCTGCCTGAGATGAATGTCAGGCCGCCGCAAACACCGTTTGCCGACCGGGTCGTTGTTTGCGGGGACGCGGGTTCAACAAGGCTTTTCAAGGACGGCCTCGGTGCGGCGTACCTCATGGGAAAGGCAGCCGCAAAGACTGCGGTGCTTCACGGCGCCGGCGCGCACCATTTCGAAAATGAATATCTGCCTGCATACCGGAGCCTTGCCTGGGATAACAGATACGGACAGGTTCTGTTTTCGGTGACCGATTTGTTCAAGCGATACAGGCTCCTTGGCCGGGGCATGGTGAGAGTCGTTGCAAAGGAGCAGGAAGGCCCGCAGCGCGCGAAGACACTGAGCTCGATTCTCTGGGACATGTTCACGGGCAATGAACGGTACAGAAACATTTTTTTCAGGACGTTGAACGTTCCCATGCAACTTGACCTTCTTCGGGAATCTGCAAAGGGAATGCTGGTCGGTGAGGCGTGAAAGAAGAAGAGTTGGGCAGGACATATCCCGACGGGGATACGATTTTTGAGGAGGGACAGGAAGGCGACCGGATGTTCGTTATTCAGAGCGGCCGTGTGAAGATAACCAAGAAGTCTCCCGGCGGGGAGATGACCGTGGCAGTTCTCAATAGCGGAGACATCTTCGGCGAAATGGCGTTGTTTGACAAACTGCCCCGTTCCGCCACTGCCTCGGCTCTCGGTGAGGCCAGGGTGCTGACCATAGACAAGGAAAAACTGTTTCAGGCCATAAGCCGGGATCCAACACTTGCCTTCAGGATCGTTTCATCCATGAGCCAGAGGATACGGAGGCTGGATGACGAACTGATCAAGATGAAGAAGAAGAGGCTGACCATCTGCATCAGTCTGGACGAAACATGCGAGTACATTCTCGAAGAGGCCCGAAATGCCGTATCGGCGGAGAATGGTTCGATCATGCTTTTAGACGAGGACGAGAAGGTTCTTTCGGTGCGTGCGGCCTTCGGCAATGAATGGAATCCTAAACTCAAACTCAACATCGGTGAAGGGGTTGCCGGTGATGTTCTCATGACCGGCAAGGCCGAATTGATAAACAGCGTTTCGCATGATGCGCGTTTCAAGTCCGGCAACGCGGAGATTTCGTCTCTCCTCTGCGTGCCGCTCAGATGGAAAGGCCCCATTGGGGTGATCAATTTGAGCAACAGTTCGCAGAGAGTGTTCACGCTTGATGATCTGAAAATGCTCCGTTCTCTTGCAATGTACGCTTCGATCGCGATCGAAAACGCCAAAACCTGTGCTTTTTTGAAGAGGACGACGGAGGAAGTGCTCTTGCACGTTTCTCTGCTGGATATGTCGTGATCGAATACCCCGAAAGAAGAGAGGAATAAAAAGGCCGGGTTCATGACGGGCAGAAGGAACCCTTACATAG
The DNA here is from genome assembly GCA_040757315.1 of Nitrospirota bacterium. Classification (GTDB taxonomy): domain Bacteria; phylum Nitrospirota; class Thermodesulfovibrionia; order Thermodesulfovibrionales; family SM23-35; genus JAKLQR01. The sequence goes on along the minus strand of JBFLXP010000098.1, from coordinate 3,877 downwards.
TCAAGATAACCCGCCCGGACACGCGAGGAATAATTCCGAGGCAAAGACTTTTTCAGGAGCTGGACAACATGGAGGATGCTCCCGTTGTCTGGATCACCGGACTGCCGGGCTGTGGAAAGACCGTTCTCGCGGCCAGCTATCTCAAGGCCCGTCGAAAACCGTGCCTATGGTATCAGATAGACGAGGGAGATTCCGACATCGCGACTTTTTTTTACTATATGGGAGCCGCAGTCAGACAGATTCTTCCGAGGAGCCGTAAGCCCCTGCCGCTCTTTTCACCGGAATTCATACAGTCTGTGCCTGCATTCACAATGCGGTATTTCGAAAACCTGTTTGGCCGTTTCCCGACGCCGTTTGTTGTTGTGATGGACAACTATCAGGATATTCCTGCCGGTTTTGTCTTCCATGAAATGATGACTCACGCTATCGCCGTTATCCCGCCCGCTATGCAATTCGTGATTCTCAGCAGGAAGGAGCCGCCGCCGGTTTTCTCCCGCCTCCGGGCACTGAACAGCATTCGGTTCCTCCGGTGGGATGAAATAAAATTCACTCAGGATGAGGCGCGTGAGGTAGTCCGGACAAGGGTCGGGGCTGATCTGCCAAAGGACATCTTCCGGCACATCTACGAGAAGACGGACGGATGGATCGCCGGTCTCACATTGATGATAGAGAGCGCAAGAGTCAAGAACATTGATCAGAGAACGATATCCGCTCTGCATCCCGCTCAGGTCTTTGATTATTTTGCCGGCGAGATATTCGAGAAGATGGAGCCCGTAATGAGGGAATTCCTTGTTGAGAGCTCGTTTCTGCCAAGGATGACGGCAGGCATGGCGGAAAAACTGACTGGGAAGAAACAGGCAGGCAGATTGCTGAATGATCTCCACAAGAATAATTGTTTTACGGAGGTCCATGGCGCCGCCGACCCTGTTTTCCAGTACCACAACCTGTTCAGGGAGTTTCTCCTGTCGCAGGCTCACCAACTCTTTTCACGGACCCGGATTGCACGGATCCGGAGGACGGCTGCTCGGATACTGGAAGAGGGCGGAGAGATTGAGCATGCCGTGAATATTTACAGGGATTCGGGCGACTGGAACGGCCTAACCGGGATTATTCTCGGCAACGTGAAGTCTCTTATCAGCCAGGGCCGCTATCAAACCGTGGAGGACTGGCTGTTTTGCCTTCCCGAAAGCCTTCGTCAGGAAAATCCCGAGCTTCTGTACTGGGAAGGAATGTGTCGTCTTCCTTTCGAGCCCGATGAATGCAGAGCCTGTTTGGAGAAAGCATTCGAATTGTTCAGGAAGGAAGGGGACGTGGAAGGCATTTTCTGCTCCCTTTCCGGCATTGTCGAATCGATCATGTACGGCCGAAGCAGTCTGAAAGATCTTGACACATGGTTGCTGGCGCTTGAAGAGCTGCTCAGGAAGTTCGGACGATTTCCGTCGGAGGATATACAGGGAAGGACTGTTTGCAGCATAGTCAGGGCGATGTCGCTCAGGCGTCCTGCCTTTTTCCCGATGGACAGATGGGCGGAGCGGGCTCTTGATCTGACGCGCAGCAGCAAAGACAGGACGATGAAGACGGAACTGCTCGTACACTCGGGAAGCTTTTTTTACAGCAGCGGAAAATTTCAGCAGATGGGTATAATTCTGGATGAACTGAGAGCGTTGATTCAGCACGGTTATATATCGCCGATTGCACGGCTCAATTTCCTGTGGCTCGAAGCGGCCCATGCAAACGCGACGTCATGCTATGACGGGTGTCTGAAATCCGTTTCGGACGGCCTGAGACTCGCTTCGGAGACGGGCATCCACGTTCTGGACGGGATACTGCTGGGGCACGGTGTCCTGAGCTCTTTAAAAAAAGGCGATCTGCCGTCTGCAAAGAAATTTCTCGGGGGAATGTTTTCTATGCTGAACATCGCCAAACCATGGGAAGTGATGTTTTATCACTATTGCGCGGCGTGGGAAGCCATGTATCGAAGCGATACAACGCATGCGGTCAACCAGTCTGATATATGTCTGTCCGTTGGGGAGGAGATCGGCAATCCCTGGACGTTCCATCTGGCGCATCTCCAGAAGGCATATCTTCTTCACGAGATGGGAAGGCGCCGCAAGGCCGAAGAAGAGCGTCGGAAAGCCCTGAAGATCGGGGTTGAGAGCAAGAACGAGTTCGCAAGTTTTTCCTGCTCCATTGCGGAAGCGTATTTTGCTCTTGTGATAGGTGAAGAAGAGAAAGCGGTTCGCTGCCTCGGGCAGGCCATTAAAACTGGAAGAGAAAAAGGGTTCGTCAATGTCTTTATGTGGCCGCCGGGCGTGATGGAAAAGGTCTGCACAAAGGCCCTCGGAGCGGGCATCGAGGAAAGCTTCGTCCGGGAAATGATCAGGAAGAACTGCCTCGCTCCGGGCTCTGCCGGCGTCGAAATGGAGAAGTGGCCGTGGCCGCTGAAGATATATACCCTGGGCCGGTTCGATCTTTTGGGAAATGAGAAGCCTCTTCAGTTCATGAGAAAGAAAGGGCAGAAGCCTCTTCTCTTTCTTAAGGCGTTGATCGCCCTGGGCGGCAGGGAAGTGAGGGAACAGCACATATCTGATCTGCTTTGGCCGGAAGCGGAAGGCGATTCCGCGCACAGCGCCTTCGCCACGACTCTCTCCCGTCTTCGGCATCAGCTTGGTTCCGAACATTTCATCAGAATGCAGGAGGGAAGGGTGTTTCTCGATGACCGATTCTGCTGGGTGGATGCGTGGACCTTCGAACGAATTCTTGAACGGATAGAGTATCTGTGGAGGCGGCCGTGGCAGGATGTCGGAGCTGAAGCTGTGCGGCTCGCGGACGATGCAATCGGAATCTACCGGGGACATTTTCTTGCATCCGATACCCGGTATCTGTGGACCATATCCTATCGCGAACGGCTGCGGGTCAAGTTCCTTCGCCTGATCCTGAGGATGGGCGAACACCTCGAGGACCATGGCGAATGTAAAAAAGCGGTCGGTTATTATGAAAGGGCGCTCGAAGTTGACGATCTTGCGGAAGAGTTTTATCAGCAGCTCATGATCTGCTACAGCAGACTGGGCCAATCAAATGAAGCCCGAGCTACGTACAGGCGCTGTCGTAAAATTCTCGTAGCAGTTTTGGGCGTTGAACCGTCTTCGAGGACCGAGGCGCTGTATAAGACGATCGTGGAATCCGAAGTATGAATAGCGAAAGAACATTATCCGAGAGACAGAGAGACTGAGTTAAACCCCTGTGGGAGTCCGACTGATCAAAGCCATTATTCTGGGGGTGCTGGTCGGGGCGGCTGGGTTTTTTTTCGGCTTGGCTGATCCTGGTATTGATCTCGAAGAAGATATCGGACTCCGCACCCTCTTCAGACTCAGGGGCCCAAGACCGGCGCCGACCGAAGTCGCTGTCGTAAGCATAGACAAAGACTCGTCGGACGCTCTTAATGTGCCGAATGACCTGAGAAAATGGCCCCGGTCTTTCCATGCCCGGCTTGTCGAGCGTCTGAGCAAAGCCGGCGCCTCGGTCGTCGTATTCGATCTCATATTCGACGAAGGCCGGGATTCCCATGACGATCTGCTGTTTGCGGCGGCTGTGGGCCAGGCTGGCAATGTCGTGCTTTTTCAGAGACTGAGGAGCGAGAAGATCGACCTATCAAATAAGGGAGATGCGCCGGCCGGAAGCCTGTATGTCGTCCAGACAGTCAGTCCAATCGCGCCGCTTGCAGAATCGGCAGTCGCGCTGGCCCCGTTTCCCTTGCCGAAGGTGCCGAACTGAGTCAGCCGGTACTGGACGTTCACTACCGGCGCCGGAGATACGCCGACGCTGCCGATAGTAGCCTTTCAGGTCTACGCCGCAGACGCCTATGAAGACCTGATCC
>JBFLXP010000097.1:0-9576 GCA_040757315.1 Nitrospirota bacterium | reverse complement strand
CCGGCCGGCTTTACAACCGGTGCACCGGGTTCTTCGGGTCGCGCTTCGGCTTTTTCCTCTGCAGGAGGAGGCACGGTCTCCTTCGGTTCTTCCGGCAGTGCTGCCCGAACCGCAGGCTCCGCCTTTCCCTTTTCTTTTTTCGGCGCTTTGGCCGCGTGGGCGGATCTCTTGCGAAGAATATCGGTTATTCGACGGGCGAGTTCCGTTTCTATGCTCGAAGAATGCGTTTTCCCATCGACCCCGAGCGCGGCCAGTTCGCTCAGGATAACTTTATTCGGAACACCGAGTTGCTTGGCAAGTTCATATATTCGTATCTTTGTCATCTGATTTCTGAAATCTCCAGTCTCCGTTATCGAGCAACCGCATCGACCGTGCAAACATCAAAATTTCTCCCGATATGAAAACCTGCGAAATAGACGCCACCACGCTCACGGCGAATCTTTCGCACAGCGGCGCACTTGTAACGAGAGATTTATCATGTTATCATATTAAACCTTTCTAATGCAATTCTAACGCTTTGAGTTAAAGGAGGTTGAAGAGGGATGGCCAATTGTGTCATATGCGGGAAGCAGCGGGTGATCGGCAATAACGTAAGCCACGCCAATAACAAGACAAAAAGAATCATCATGCCGAACTTGCAGAAGATACGCGCAGTCACCGACAGCGGCATAAAGAGAATTATTGTCTGTACCCGCTGTCTCCGCTCCGGAAAAGTCAAGAAAGCCGTTTAGTGAAAAGGGCCGGCTCATTACTCAAGCCCTTTGTCAAAGAATTAGGCATCGAAGAAGGCGTAAAGCTCGAAGAGATACGGAGGCGATGGAATACTCTATTCCGGAAGCCTCTTTCCTCTCACCTTTTCCCCGCGCTTCTTTCCCGCGGTGAACTTCTGATAGCGGTCGACTCGTCCGTATGGCTTCAGGAAGTGAAGTTTTTCACCGGCGAGGTCGTCAAGAGACTCGGTCCTTTCGGCGTCAAGTCTGTGCGTTTCAAAATCGGCTCACCTTCAAAACATACCGGACGGCATGCCCCTCAAAAGAAGCCAAGGGCATTGACCGCTGAAGAGGTATCTTTTGTTGAAAGCACCGTCTCTGCCATGCAGGACGAACGCCTCAGGGACACTATCCGCAATGCGGTCTCCAGATCGATCCAGGCGGGCAGAACAAAGACGTAATTAAGGGATTACTCCTTGATCAGTCGGAGCAGATGCTGTATTGGAGCGGCTTTATCACGATTCTTATCGTGATACCTCGGAGGTTCCGATTCTTATCGGAACTGAGAATGAGCGATGATGCTGCATCTGCTCTGTTACCGCAGATATCTTTATGCCGATTCCGCCTGCTTCTCGTAGAGGATGACCGGTTTATCTTTCCTGGTGACGGTCTCCTCCGTGATCAGGCATTCCTTTATCCCCTTCTGAGAAGGAATCTCATACATCACATCGAGCATGATGTCTTCGAGGATCGAACGCAATCCTCTTGCTCCGGTTTTCCGCTGTATCGCCTTCCTTGCTATGGCTGACAGCGCTCCCTCCGTGAACTTAAGCCTGACGTTATCAAAGGACAGAAGCTTCTGATACTGTTTCATCAAAGCATTTTTCGGCTCAGTCAGTATTTTGATCAACGCCGTTTCATCGAGCTCGTCAAGGGAAGCAACCACGGGCATCCTCCCGACGAATTCGGGAATAAGCCCGAACTTTATCAGATCCTGCGGTTCGACCAGGCTCAGTACATCGCCGATCTTCCTCTGTCTGCGTGAAACAGCTTCAGAGGCGAACCCGACTGTTTTCTGTCCCGTCCTTTGTTCGATGACGCTGTCGAGTCCCACGAAGGCCCCGCCGCAAATAAAGAGAATATTCGTCGTATCCACCTGGATATATTCCTGCTGCGGATGTTTTCTTCCTCCTTGCGGCGGAATGTTTGCTGTGGTGCCCTCAATCAATTTGAGAAGCGCCTGCTGCACTCCTTCTCCGGATACGTCTCTAGTTATCGACGGGTTCTCGGACTTTCTGCTGATCTTGTCGATCTCATCGATATAAACAATGCCCCGCTGAGCCCTCTCTGTGTCGTAGTCCGACGCCTGGAGGAGTTTCAGGATAATATTCTCGACATCCTCCCCCACATAGCCGGCTTCGGTAAGTGTCGTGGCATCGGCAATCGCAAAAGGAACGTCCAGAACCTTCGCCAAGGTCTGCGCGAACAGGGTTTTTCCGGTGCCCGTGGGACCGATCAGCAGTATATTGCTTTTCTGGAGCTCCACATCTTTTTCCACCGGGCCGTATATTCTCTTATAATGGTTATGCACCGCGACGGAAAGTATCTTCTTCGCCCTCTCCTGGCCGATCACATAATCCGCAAGAAAACCATGGATCTCTTTCGGCGTCGGAAGGTTGGGAAGAGATCCGGCCTTGGTATCCTGCTGAAGCGCGTCCGCAATGATTTCGTTGCAGAGATCCACACACTCATTGCATATGTAAACCGTCGGGCCGGCAATAAGTTTCTTAACTTCTGCGTGTCCTTTTCCGCAGAAAGAACATTTCAGTGCATTTTCGTCCTTCTTAGCCATCTTTCTTCCTGTCCTTGATGCTTGTGATTACTTCATCCACTATCCCGTATTCTCTCGCCTCCTCACCGGACATAAAGAAATCCCTGTCGGTGTCGGCCTGTATCTTCTCGATCGGCTGTCCCGTATGAAGAGAAAGAATCTTGTTCAGCGTATCCTTCATCTTCAGAATCTCCCGGGCGTGAATTTCGATATCCGTCGCCTGGCCGCTGAAACCGCCCATCGGCTGGTGAAGCATAATGCGGGAATGGGGCAGGGCGTATCTCTTGCCCTTCATCCCTGCCGAGAGCAGAAGAGCCCCCATGCTTGCGGCCTGTCCAATACAGTACGTAGCGATGTCAGGCTTAACATACTGCATCGTATCGTATATGGCAAGCCCCGAAGATACAATGCCGCCCGGAGTATTGATATATATGTGGATATCCTTGTCAGGATCCTCCGTTTGCAGAAAGAGGAGCTGTGCAATGACAATGTTTGCAATATGATCGTCTATCGGCGTGCCTATGAAGATAATCCTGTCCTTGAGAAGACGGGAATAGATGTCATAGGCCCGTTCGGACCTTCCTGTCTGTTCTATAACAATCGGAATGATGCTCATTTACTCTCCTTTATTCTCCTTTTCAATTTCAATGGTCGCTTTCGACAAAAGCAGATCCAGGACTTTATCCTGGAATATCGTATGCCTGAGTCCTTCAAGAGACCCTTCTTTGTATTGATAGAAGTTCCTTATGGCCTCCGGCGTTGCTGATAGCCTTTTTGCCAGCAGATTGATCCGCTCGCCCACTTCGTCGTCGGTGACGAAGACCCCTTCTTTCTGGCCGATTGCATCGACTATAAGAGATGCCTTCACGTTCTTTGCTGCCTTCTCTTTCAGTCCGGCATCGGAGTCACCCGGCTCGGCACTTGCCCCTTTCGCCTCTCCGGCAACCTCCGCCGTCGGCGGCAGAGTATCCTCGTCGAGGCCAACCGGCTCCGCTTCCTTCTCTCCGGCCTTTTGATCCAATTGCTTGCTCATCTCGATATTCTCAATCTCCCGCTGCAACATCGTATCGGGAACGTCGATCTCGTGCGATTCAATCAGTTTGCTGATGATCACGGCCTTCTGTATTCTCCGGACCTCTTCTTTTTTTGCCGTCAGTATCTTTTCTTTGAGCTTTTCCCTGAGCTCGGACAGATTTTCAACTCCAAGATCCTTCGCAAATTCATCGTCGAGCTCCGGAAGCGCCTTTAACTTCACTTCCGATATCCTGACCTGAATCTTGACCGTTCTTCCCGCGAGTTCCTTTGACTGGACTTCGTCGAAAGTCGTGGTGAATTCTATGATATCCCCTTTCTTCTTCCCCAGGGCCTTCTCGATGATGTCGGGCGGAAAGATACTATTACCCATCTTCGAAATGATTTCCTTCACGTCGGGGACATCCTGACCTTCGACTATTTCGCTGTCGACTTGTTCGAAAGTCACGAAATCATCCATCTCGATTTCTTTATCGGCCACTTCATAGACAGCCTTTTGTTCCCGGATCCTCTGAATCGTCTCTTCGATGTCGGAGTCTTCGACACTCACGGGCACGTCTTTCACCGCGATGTTCTCATAAGCAAGATTTTCGACTTTCGGCACTATTTCTACGGTGACCGAGAGGTTCAGCGCGTTGTTCCTCTTAAACTCGAATTCTTCATCCAGCGTGGGGAGAGTCAGAGGGGTTATGTTAGCCTGCTGCAGCGCCATGCGCAGATGCTCCGGAATAAGCTTGTCGAGTGCTTCGGCCTCGACCTCCTTGCCGAAGCGTTTCTCTATAAGGTTCAGTGGCGCCTTGCCGGGCCTGAATCCCGGCAGTTTAACATTCTGTCTCAACTTGTTGAGTGAAGTCCCGATCTCTCTTTCGATAATGTCCGACGGTATCTCGATCTTCAGACGCTTCTTCGTCGCAGTGATATCCTCTATTGTCTTAAGCAAATTTTCCCCTCCTGAATATTTCTTCTAATCTAAACTACCTATTTCTTCTTTGTCAATTTAGCCGGATAGGTTGTCAAGCATCCGGAGCGGCTGCGCGCGCTACTTTTTCGGATATCCCACTGTCTGCGCGAGAATGATTTTCTGATCTGCCCGAAGCTTAATCGCCTTTGCCAAAGCCTCCCTGTCTACTGATCCACGCACAACGGTCGCCAAACCTTCGGAAGCACAGAACAGATAAACATTCTGGCTGATGAATCCAGTGTCCGCAGCGGAATACAGTTCTTTATCCTCTTTCGCAGCCGGTCCCATCTTGGAAAAATCCGCCACATAGACGAGGTTTACGGCCGCGTCTTTCACAAAGTCCTGCTTTCCCGTCATTGCCCTCACGTCTTCTGAAAGGACGGGCTTCAGCGCATGGCTCTTGGCATCGTACAGGTAAAGTCCTCCGGCCATTGCTACATAAATATCAATCTCCTGCCAATTCCTCGCCGAAGGGGCTGTCCGGTGTCCCGTGTCCGGTCGATTGATCCCGAAGGCTGCCCAGAGGAGATTAGAAAGAGCCTGGGCGGGCAATTTTTCGCGGCTGAATGAGCGTGAAGAACTTCTGTCTTTGAGCGCTTGCATGAGAGGTTTTCCGCCGTCGACCTGCGGCTTCGGAAGCGGAATCTGCTTAAGCTCTCCCGCAAATGCCAATGTGGTGAAAATAGGTAAAGCGACCATTAGTACAATTGATAAAATCGTAACCTTGTTCATGAAATCCCTCCATAGTTCATTTCTCCGTTAAGTATAAGACACCGCCGCCGGATTTTTCAGCTTCAGTGTGCGGATACATCCCGTGACATCAGCGCAGACGTAATGAGACACTATTTCTCTTGCCTCTATTTAATAATGTATAATCTTCCGTGAACCTTTATCTGATCGACGGCAACTCCTATGTCTACCGCGCCTATTTCGCCATCCGGGGGCTTACGAATTCCCGGGGGATGCCGACGAACGCCATTTTCGGTTTCACTAACATGCTGCTCAAGATTATCCGCGAGAGGAAGCCCGACGGACTTCTTGTCTCCTTTGACTCTCCTGTACCCACTGAACGCCACAGGCTCTTCGAAGAATACAAGGCGCATAGGCCTGAAGCTCCGGGCGATCTTGTAGAACAATTCCCCCATATAAGGAAGATCATCTCCGCGATGAATATACCGATATCCGAAATCCCGGGATACGAGGCGGACGACATCCTCGGCGTCATAGCTAAACAGGCCGAATCAAAAGGAGTCGATGTCTTCATCGTGACAGGGGACAAGGACATGCTCCAGATTGTGGACGAACGTATCAAGGTCTATGACCCGATGAAAGACAGAGTGCTGGACAAAGAATACGTCAGGGAGAAGTTCGGCGTGGGACCGGAAAGGATTCCGGAATTCATGGCGTTGAGCGGAGACGCCATCGACAATATTCCCGGCATTAAAGGTGTCGGCGAGAAGACGGCGAAGGATCTGCTTTCACAGTTCGAGAGCATCGACGACCTGCTCAACAACACCGGGCGGATCAAGAAGGAGAAGCTCAGGCAGCTCGTCGCGGAGAATGCCGATATCGTGAGGTTAAGCAGAAAACTCGCCGCTCTTGATACGTCCGTGCCCGTGGACCTCGACATGGATGCACTCCGTATGAGGGAGCCGGACAGATCAGCGCTATTTTCTCTTTTCAAAGAGTATGAATTCACGAGCCTGATGAAGTACATCCCTCTGGAAAAGAAGGCAGAAGGACTGTGTGAGAAACTGTTTTCCGTCGATGGCATTCGTCGGGCGGCCTCGGCAATAAAGGGTGTCTTCGCGTTCGATATCGAGGCGACGAGCAGAAATGCGATGGAATGCGATATCGTCGGGCTTGCGTTCTGCGTCGAAAAAGGGAATGCATTCTATGCCCCTATAGCTCACTCATATTCCGGAGCGCCTCCGCAGATTCCTCTCAAAGATGTCCTCGACGCCCTTTCGGACAAGATCGAGGACGAGCAGATGCCCAAGATCGGCCACAACATCAAATACGATATGGTTGTCCTGAGGCAGAATGGATTGGAAGTCAGAGGCGCTTTCTTTGATACTATGATCGCCTCCTATCTTCTCAATCCCAACAAACCAAACCACAGCCTCGAAGAGGTTGCCGTGGAATATCTCTCATACCGCAAGAAGACCTTTGAAGAGGTTCTGGCCAAGAGAAGAACCTTCGCCGACGTCACGATAGACGAAGCTGCTCCCTATGCCTGCGACGACGCACGTCTCAGCTTCGAACTCAAGGACATCCTCTTCGAGAAACTCAGGGAAACCGGCCTCGACAGCCTTTATTTCGATATCGAGATGCCGCTCATCTTTGTGCTCGCAGATATGGAGACGGCAGGCGTGAAAGTGGATGTGGGCAGACTTCGAGAATTTTCGAAAGAAATCGAACGTGAGCTGGACGGCATAACCAGGAGGATATTTTTCCTCTCCGGGGAGGAATTCAATATCAACTCGCCTAAACAACTCGCACAGGTACTCTTCGAAAACCTCGGCCTTCAGCCGGGCAAGAGAAAGAAAACGGGCTATTCGACAGAGATGGCGGTGCTGGAAGAACTTGCCCGGGTTCATGAACTTCCCAGGGAAATTCTGAACTACCGCAGCTTCAACAAACTGAAGACGACATACATCGATGTTCTGCCCACGCTTGTCAATCCCAGAACGGGCCGCGTCCACACATCCTTCAATCAGGCCGCGACCGCGACAGGAAGACTGAGCAGCAGCGAGCCCAACCTCCAGAACATACCTGTCAGGGGCGAGTGGGGAAGGAGGATACGTGAAGCGATCATCGCTGAAGAGCATTGTCTTCTTCTGTCCGCCGACTATTCTCAGATAGAGCTGCGCATTCTGGCACATCTGAGCGGAGACGATAGACTGATCGACGCCTTCGTCAACGATCACGATATACATGCTCAGACCGCCGCTGAATTATTCGGCACTCCGCTCGAAAAAGTGAGCGCCGAAGCGCGCCGTGTCGCAAAGACCGTGAACTTCGGCGTGATCTACGGCATATCTCCCTTCGGCCTGTCGGAGACACTGAGCATATCGAGGGAAGAAGCCAGACAATACATTGAACAATATTTCTCCCGCTATCCCGGCGTGAAAGACTTCATTGACCGGACTATAGATACTGCGAAGCGAAAGGGGTACGTCGAGACCCTTTTCAAAAGGAGGCGCGCTGTTCCGGAACTTCACAGCAAGAATGCCTCTGTCCGGCAACTGGGCGAGCGGCTTGCCGTCAATTCTCCGATACAAGGGACTGCGGCGGATATCATCAAGATAGCGATGATACGCATATGGAGGGCTTTGAAGGATAGAAAAATGCGATCCCGATTGATCCTCCAGGTGCATGACGAACTTCTCCTTGAAATCCCTGACGATGAAAAGGAGACAACGGTGGAGATGGTGAGAAGAGAAATGGAGGAGGCTGCCGCGCTTTCGGTCCCCATACGGGTGAGCGTGCAGTTCGGCAGAAACTGGGCGGAAGCCCATTGAGGATATCGTATCGTATGGCAGGCACATATGCCTGCCATCAGACGCATCAGCAGCTTTTTTTTGAGGCGCACGTTAATTTTTTACCTGAATTCATGTAAAATATGCCGTCAAGGAGGGTCGATGGCGGAAAGAAGCGTGAAAAAAAGCGCAACCCTGAAAAAGACAGCCGCAAGAAAAGCTAAGACTGTAAGACCTTCCGCGAAACCCCCGAAGGAAAAGAAGCCGGTCAAAAAGAAAGCTGTCCCAGAAAAGAAGATGCGCTCAAGAAAGCTAAGTCCCCCATCATCTGCAAAAAAATCCAAAGAGGTCCGAAGGACAACAAAAGCCGAAAGAATCGCAGGGCCAGCCGGGAAGCCTGCAAAAAAAATCAAGAAAGTCAATCAAGCTGCAAAGGCCGGAAGAATTGCGGCAAAACCTGCCAGACAGACTAGCGAAAAACCTGCCAAGAAAATTGCGGCCAGGAAAAGAATAGGTAAGGTTTCAGCAAAAGCCGAGCTCAAATCTGAGCGTGTGAAGAAGGCAGTCTCCGGGAGATCCGGGAAGGGCGTTCCCGAGACGGAAACCAAACCGAAAAAGCCCGCCGTTAAAACGGCAAGACATCTGCCTGAAGAAGCAAGAAAGCTTGAGGAGATCAGGCAAGTCGCAGAAGAGAAAAAAATCAGGGAAGTCAGGAATGTTAAGGGAGTCGAAAAGAGGGAGAAGATCGCCAAAGAAGTCAGAGAGGTCAAAGGAATCGGAGTTGGAAGAGAGGCTGAAGAGCAGAAGGGAATCGTAAAAATCAGAAAATTCAGGAAAGTCCAGCATGTCAAAGAAGCCGAAGAGGCGGAAGGAGGAAGGGAAACCGCTGAGAGAACGGCAGAAGGTATAAAAGCGGCAAGAGAGAAGAAAGAGGATAAGTCTCCCTATCCTGTTCGGAAAGAAGAGTCTCTGTCACCTCATGAAACTCTACCGTCCGAATACGGCGAAAACGGCATAACACTCATCGTTGTCGACCCCAGAAAAATTTTCATGTTCTGGGAAATGAGAAAGAGCACCCTGAAGATCTTTCGGGGCGATTTGAGTATCAGGATTTACGATATCACCGGCGCTGATGTCGACAGCATGAAGGCAAACTCTTTTTTTGACATTCCGATCGGAGAGCGGATAGGCAGTCTGTATCTCGATGTCAGACCCGCACGGGATTATGTCGCAGACGTGGGCATTGTCTACGAAGGTTTATTCCTTATGATAGCGAGATCGAACAGGGTTAGTACGCCGAGGGGAGTTCCGCCGCCCGTGGAACCTGTCGGCGCAGGTCTGCCGATCGGTTATTGATTGGGACAATAATAAGCAATTTTTTGTGACAGCGCAACAAGTTGTGTCATGTCCGGAAAAATAAGAAATTCAGCTTTCACGATAATCAATTGCATCACATAGTTGCATCATATTCCTGTCGTTGAAGAAATCTCTTTGAACATCAATGAGTTTCATTTCTGGCACATCAATTGCTTTGGATTAAAAGATTATAAAGACATGAAT
>JBFLXP010000096.1:0-9604 GCA_040757315.1 Nitrospirota bacterium | reverse complement strand
TGCTCCGGACGCTCTACGAGGAGTTTCTCAGGCGGAGGAGGATCGAAGAGACAGCCACAAGGGAAAAGCCGACGATCGGCAGAAATCTTTCTTCCTGGCTCAGGGAGCGTTTCCCGCCGAATATCTTCACTCTGTTGAAACTCGCCGGAGAGGTTGCTCAGGAACTGGGATTCAGCGCCTATCTTGTTGGAGGCTCCGTGAGAGATCTCCTCAGGGGAGAGGAAAACCTGGACATAGATATCGTGGTAGAAGGAGACGGGATTTCCTTCGCAAGAACGTTGGGCGAAAAGTTTGACGCAAAGGTCAGAGCGCACCAGAAGTTCGGCACGGCGCAGATCATAGCCGCCGGGACGAAGCTCGATGTCGCGACTGCAAGGACGGAATATTACGAATCTCCCGCAGCGCTTCCGAAGGTCGAGACCTCATCCATCAAGAAGGATCTCTACCGGAGGGATTTCACCATTAATACGCTTGCGGTCAAACTCAATCCGAAGGACTTCGGCTTGCTGATAGATTTCTTCGGCGGGCAGAGAGATCTCAGGGAAAAAACGATCCGGGTGCTCCACAATCTGAGTTTTGTAGAAGACCCGACGCGGGCATTCCGGGCTATCCGGTTTTCGGAGCGCTTCGGGTTTAAGATCAGCAAGCACACCGAAAATCTGATCAAATCCACGATCGAGATGAACCTCTTCGAAAAACTTTCCGGTCCGAGACTGTATGAGGAACTGCTTCTTTCTTTCCATGAGACCGAAGCGATCAAGACTCTGAAGAGGCTGTCCGAGTTCGGACTGCTGAAAATTATTCATCCCCGCCTCCTCTTTAACGCCGAACTCGAAGCGACTCTCAAGTCTTTGCAGGAGACCTTGTCCTGGTTCAATCTCCTCTTCCTAGAAGAAAAAACAGACCGGGGAATCCTTTATCTCATGACCCTCCTCTCCAGCTTGGGCAACGAGGACGCCTCAGCCGCGCTCGAAAGACTATCACCGCCGCCCAGGGCGAAGACCATGATTGCCAGGGGACTGTCTCAGGCTAAAGACATCCTGAGAAGTCTTCCTCCCGACGATCCGGCCGGAACGTTCAGATTGCTCCACAACCAGAAACTCGAAATAATACTTTACATGATGGCCATCAGTAAGGACAGGAAAAAACAGAAGGCGATATCTCATTACCTGACGGAATCACGGACCGTCAAGCCTATTCTGACGGGGGAAGATCTCAAAAATATGGGAATCCCTCCAGGTCCTCTATATTCGCGGATACTGAACGAACTCCTTGATGAAAAACTCAAGGGACAACTGAGAACCCGGGAGGAAGAAGAGCAATTTGTCAAATCCCGGCTGTAGAAGAACTTATTTTTTCAGAGTCTTGCCGATCCTTTTTTCGATCGACTTGACTTTCTGATCGATTCGGTTCGGTTTCCCTTTGCGGTCGTCTATGGATATTGTTGTCAGTGCCCGTTCGCCGTTCTTCATGACAACGCCGTGGCATTTCTTGATAAGCCTCATGACCTCATCCCAGCCGCCTTCGACAACGGTACCCATGGGATTGATCTTGTAAGGGAGTCCGCTTGCGTCAACGATTCTCAACACATCGGCGAGCTGATCCCCTATGCTGCTTCCCACGCCTATCGGTACTATGCTGAATTCAATGAGCATATGTTCCTCCCACTAAACATTTTGAAGGTTCTGAATGTGGAAAGGGGCAAAAGACTTGCCCCTTTCTCTTATGGTAATAAAACGATCAATCTATTTAACTGAGTCTTTGAGAGATTTGCCTGCGGTGAACTTTGGAATCTTAGCGGCAGGGATTGTAATGACGTCACCGGTTCTTGGATTGCGGCCTTTTCTTGATTTCCTTTTTGTGACCGAGAAAGTTCCAAAACCGACGAGTGTCACTTTCTGCCCTTTCTTGAGGGCCGCCCTGATAGAATTCAATGTGGAATCCAGCGACCGGGACGCGTCCGCCTTGCTAAGACCTGTTCCTGACGCGATCTTGTCGATCAGCTCTGCTTTTGTCATAAACCTTCCCCCCTTTCATTGGAAATTGAAATAACGAATGAATGTTCAACGATAATAATGCTGTCATAACAGTATCAAGGAAGAAATCCTTTTGTCAAGCCAAAAATGAAAGGTCTGCACATAGAAAAACTCGTGCCAGCCAATGATTTGCGGACACACCGAACCGGGTCGTAATCGACATGTCAATCTTCGAATTCGGACGATTTTTTTCATCCGGAATGGACGGATAACTTGGCGCACGGCGATAACGCAAGTAATTCTTTTAGACCGTCAAATAATATCGACCGATTGCACAGCCGTTGCCGGATTTGTGGCATGAGCAGATTTACATCTGCCCAGAGTGAACAGGGGAACATGCTGTGAATCAAGAGACGCGGCTCAAAGGTGATTTCGACGAGTCAGAGGACGAAGCGAAGAGCCTCACGTGAAAATTCAGCGAAAGCGCTATGGTCAAATCAAAGTATGTACATCTACAAGGGTACGGTATCCGGCGTAAGATATTGAGCCGCGTCACTATGTCAGATGGACAGGAATGCAGGTGATTTCTACAGGTTCGAGTAAATCCGGACTCCTCAAAAAACGAACTTCGTCCAACAATATATGGTAGTCCCTATTTCCTCGGCATACATAATATGGACACTGTCGATTTTTCCCTTGACTTTCACTCTTCTCCCCACTATCATGGAGTGGTAGAAAGTGGTATAAAGTGGAGGAAAGGTGCCAGCTTTTTCGGGCAAATACTATTACACCGTTGATCCAAAAGGAAGAATAATTATCCCGGCTCCTTTCCGCGAGATCATCATGGCCAATTATAGCACAAAACTTTTTATCACAAACGCACTCTTCGACAAATGCCTCTGCGTTTATCCGATGGAAGAATGGCACAAGCTTCAGGAAAAGGTGCGCGCCAAGCCGAGATCCGACGAGGCGATTACGTATTACCTGAGAAGAGTGGTAGCTTCGGCGGTCGAGACCGAGATCGACAAGCAGGGACGAATTCTTGTCCCGGTAGCATTGAGGGAGGACGCGAGTATCACCGGCAATGTCGTGCTTGCCGGGCAGATCGATAAAATCGAGTTATGGGACAGAAGCGAGTGGGACATGTTGTACGACCCCGCGAAGATAGACAGAAAAGCGATCGGGGAGAAGCTTGCCGGCTATGGGCTCTAACCGGGCGGCAAGGGTGATCTTTTTCAGTTCGGGATTGTATTGTGTCAGAGGATGATTTGACGTGGATGTCCGCCATCTGCCGGTTATGCGGGATGAGGTCATCGAGTTGCTCAACCCGAGGCGTGATGGAACATATGTGGATGCGACAATCGGACCCGGGGGACACGCAGAACAGATAGTAAAAATTCTCGGCTCCGGGGGCAGACTCGTCGGGATTGACAGAGATGAGGAAGCCCTCAGAACAGCCAGAGAAAGATTGGCAGACGAGAGGATTATTTTGATACGGGGGAGGTTCTCAGATATGGAAAGCCTTCTCTTCCAAGAGGGCATTTCGCAAGTTGACGGTATTCTCATGGACCTCGGCGTTTCTATGGTGCAGATGAAGGACGTTCGCCGGGGGTTCAGCTTTCTCTCCGACGAGCGACTCGATATGAGGATGGACGTAGGACAGAAGATAACGGCATGGGACGTTGTCAACAGATACCCTGAGAAGGAGATCGAAAGAATCCTGAGGGAGTTCGGCGAAGAGCGTCTGTCAAAAAAAATAGCGAAGGCCATACTCAGGCAGAGGAACAGAAAGGCGATCGATACGTGCGCGGAGCTGTCGGGGATAATCCAGGGAGCATACGGCGGGAGGGGTAGGATGCACCCCGCGACCAGGACATTCCAGGCGCTCCGGATCGAAGTGAACAAAGAACTGGATCAACTCAGCGCAGGACTCGATGCTTCGCTGCGTCTGCTCAAGAGGGGAGGCAGGCTCTGTGTCATCTCATACCATTCGCTTGAGGACAGAACAGTCAAACGGTTCTTTGCCGAGAACGCAAGGAAGGGACTTGTGAGAATCCTTACGAAGAAACCGCTCATTGCGCAGCCCGAAGAAATCAGGGCGAATCCATCGTCGAGGAGTGCAAAGCTGAGAGCAGCGGAGAGAAGCGATGCATAGAAGAGGGAGTATCATCATTTCGTTGATCATTAAGCCCTTCCTGATTGCTGCCCTTGTAATCCTGGCATTTGGGCTTGTCTATCTGAGATCGAGTTTTGTGTCTTTGGAATACAATCTCGGAGACCTTGAAAAAAAGAAAATGCAGCATCTGAAAGAGAGAAAGATACTCCTTGCCGAAAGGACGAACCTATTGTCTTTTGCGAAGCTCGAGACAGACCTGAACGGAGAGAACGGATTCGTAACACCCGACAGACTCAAGGTCATTTATATCAATAAACAGAAGGAATATTTGCCGTACAAGGCGTCGCTCGAAGGAAGATAGCGGGCCAAGCCTTGAGCTTACATGAGGTGGGGGGTTGACCAAGAAGAGGGCGGTAATTCTCAATACTGCAATTATCTGCAGTTTCATCATGGTCTGTCTGCGCCTTGTGGACCTCATGATCTTCAGCCATGAACGCCTTGCCGAACGGGCTAATCAACAGCATATTAAGGTCGAAGAAGTCCAGGCAAGACGAGGGGTTGTCTTCGACAGAGCAGGGAGGGCGCTCGCCCTTAATCTCGATCTTGAATCACTCTACGGCGATCCCGAGAGCCTCGAACTCACCGACGGCGATATAAAAAGGCTTTCGACAGTAATCAATAAGGAACCGAAGGTCATACGCGCAAGTATCCCGGATAGCGGGAGATTTGTCTGGATAGGCCGGAAGCTCGAACCCGAGATCGCTGAGCGGGTCAGGGACCTTGACATAAAGGGATTGGGGTTCCTCACCGAAGCGAAGAGGGTTTATCCGAAGGGCAGACTTGCTTCTCATATCATAGGTTTCGTCGGCATAGATAATCAGGCGCTTGAGGGAGTGGAGCTGAAATACGACAAAAACCTGAAAACGAGCGGAGGGAAAATAGTCTTCGAGAGGGATGCGGGAGGAAGAATACTTTCATCCGGTGTCGAGACGGAAGTCAAGGGGAATGATATAGTTCTCACCATCGACGAAGGGCTGCAGGCTATTGTCGAGAAGGAACTCGATAAGGCGATGGCCGATTGGCGCCCTGCGGCCGCTACGGTAATAATGATGGATCCCTTCACCGGCGAAATTCTTGCCCTCGCGAACAGGCCCACCTATGATCCGAACCACGGGGGAAGCGCGGCCGGATCCAATAAAAGGAACAGGGCGATTACTGACTGCTACGAGCCTGGCTCTACCTTTAAAATCGTTGTCGGCATTGGGTCCCTGGAAGAAAGGGTCGTGAAGACCGGCACTCTTTTCGATGTTAGCAAGGGGAGTATCGAGGTCGGAGGCAGGCATATAAGAGATGCACACAAACACGGCATCCTGACCTTCCACGAAGTCATTCAGAAATCTTCTAACGTAGGATCCATCATGATCGGTTTAAGGCTCGGAAAAGAGAGAATCCATAAATATGCGAAGCTGCTGGGCATCGGAGAAAGAACAGGGATAGACTTGCCGGGTGAGGTGTCCGGATGGATATATCCTCCCGAACGCTGGTCGGGGACATCAATCGGCGCAATCTCTATCGGACAGGAGGTGGCTGTGACGCCTCTCCAGATCCTTCGCGCTTATTCGGCGGTTGCCAACGGAGGATACCTTGTGAAGCCTCATGTCGTCTCTGAGATTCTCTCTCCGGAAGGAGAGGTCATTGCGTCTTTCAGGAATCAGGAGAGGCAACGTGTCATCTCTTCCAGGACGGCGGAGATATTCAGAGATATTCTGAAAAGTGTTACTGAGGAGGAAGGAACCGGAAGCAGCGCGTCGGTGGACGGCAACCCCGTGGCCGGGAAGACCGGTACGGCACAGATGATCGATCCCGTAACGAAGAGGTACTCAAGGGAAAAATATGTCGGATCCTTTGTCGGATTTGTTCCGGCTGACAACCCGAGGTTTTCGATGATCGTCGTGGTCTATGAACCGAAAGGACAGATTTACGGCGGCGTTGTGGCGGCTCCCGTGTTTCGGGAGATTGCCGCCCAGTCCCTCTCCTATATGGGGATACCGCGGGAGGACGGCGCAAAACAAACGCAGTTCGTAGTGTCGAGATGATGTTGAAAGAACTTCTCAAAGACTGTCCATACGTGAGCACGACTGCTGAAGAACACGGTAATACACTGTGGCAGAGGGATATCAAGGGAATTGCTTATGATTCGCGGAGACTGGAAGAGGGATTCTTGTTTGTGGCGGTGGAAGGAGAAAAAACCGATGGTCATCGTTTCATTCATGATGCGATAGAAAAAGGAGCGGCAGCGGTGGTGCACGAGAAGGAAACAGCGAAACCGGAAACTCATCACCCTGAACTGAAGGAGACGTCCGGAATTCCTTTCATCCGGGTAAAAAACAGCAGGAAGACTTTGGCTTGTATAGCGAACAATTTCTACGAAAGGCCTTCAGAGAATATGACGCTCGTCGGAATAACCGGAACAAACGGGAAAACGACAACGTCTTATCTGCTCAGGTCGATCCTCGAAGACTGGGGCAAAACCGTCGGACTGATCGGGACGATTCAGTATATGATAAAGGATAGGATTTTTCCCGCGGCGCATACCACACCTGAGTCCCTCGAATTTCAGAGTCTGCTGAAAGACATGCTTGTCGCAGGCTGCGATTGTGTTGTCGCGGAAGTGTCATCTCACGCCCTGGCACAATACAGGGTTGACGATGCGGTGTTCCGTACCGCGGTATTTACGAATCTCACGAGGGACCATCTTGACTATCACAAGACCATGGAAAACTACTTCAGCGCAAAAGAGAGGCTCTTTACCGGACTCCTCGACAGAGAGGGGACCGCAGTGATAAATCTCGACGATCGGTACGGATGGAGCCTGAACATGGATCTAAGGGTTGGAGGCGCCGAGCCGAGGAAGATCATAACCTATGGCCTTGAAACGCAGGCGGACCTCCGGGCGCAAAATGTCGTCGGCTCCTTTGACGGACTTCGGGTCACTCTTGACTGGCGCGGCAAGAATTATGGCGTGTCGTCGCCGCTGACCGGAAAACCCAATGTGTATAACATTCTGGCAGCAGCCGGAGCTGCTGTCTCCCTCGGAGTCCCCTGGGATAATATTGTCTCCGGAATTGAGAAGCTATCTCATATCAGAGGCAGATTCGAAAAAGTTGACAAAGGGCAGGGGTTTCTCTGCATCATAGATTATGCCCATACAGAAGACGCCCTCGAACGGTTGATCCGGACTGCGCGGGAACTCCTCGATCAGCAGTCAACAGCCGGATCAAACAAGAGCACCGGGGGAAGGATCATAACCGTCTTCGGTTGCGGGGGGGACCGCGACCGCGGCAAAAGGCCGAATATGGGCAGGATTGCAGCAGAACTCAGTGACTTTGTGATCATAACATCGGACAATCCACGGTCTGAAGAGCCAGAGGCCATTATCCGGGATATAGAAGCCGGCGCGAAAAGGGGCAGCTATATCATAGAAGCTGACCGGCGCGAAGCGATCACAAAAGCGGTGCTCATGGCGCGAGACGGTGATATTGTCCTGGTAGCCGGCAAGGGTCACGAGGACTACCAGGAGATCAAAGGCGTGAGGCGTCATTTCAGCGACCGGGAAATAGTCGAGGAGACGCTGAAGGATTTGCGGAGGCGATGATGTCACTCGCAGCCACTGCTGCGAGGTGCGATTCCCGCTTGGGGGGCATGGAAAGATTTCGGACCCTCCAAAAAGACGGCGGGCAGACAAGCCGGAATTGCAGACAGTGGATATACTGAAGCTGAAAATTGTGTGGTCAAAATGAATTTTGTTGAAAGCAGACTTGTGGGGAAAATGACTATAGAAGATCTAATAGCCGCGACGCAGGGAGAAATCCTTGCACAGGGGCCTTTGGTCTTTTCCGGTGTTTCGACGGATTCGCGGACTATTCAGGAAGGTGAGCTATTCGTCCCGCTGAAAGGAAAGACCTTCGACGGCCATGACTATCTGCTAAAGGCTTTGGAGAGAGGGAGCGGAGCCGTCGTGAGCCGGAAGCAGGACGTGTTTCCTGACGGAAAGACTATTCTTCGAGTGAAAGACACTCTTCGGGCGCTGCAGGACATCGCACATCATATGCGCCTCGCGAGAGACATACCCGCAGTGGCGATAACAGGTTCGAACGGAAAGACAACGACAAAGGAACTTGTCGCCGGAGTTCTCGGGACCGAACGTCATGTTCTGAAAAATGCCGGGAATCTTAATAATCAGATCGGACTTCCCCTCAGCCTTACTCGAATCACAGATGAAGATGAAGTGATAGTACTCGAGATGGGGGCAAGCGCACCCGGCGACATAAGAGAGTTGTGCAACGTGGCGGCTCCGAACTGCGGAGTGCTGACTAACATTAATTACACCCATCTTCAGGGTTTTAAAGACCTGACAACAATCCGAAAAACAAAACTTGAACTCCTTGAGTACGTTGACACCGTTGTGGCCAACGCCGATGACCTGTTTCTGATGGAGGGAATCAAGAAGTCCGGATTCCGGGGCAAGATAATCGGATACGGAATAAACCATGATGCCGATGTGCGGGCTATGGACATCCGTCTCCACGAAATAGGCTCAAGCCTTGTGCTTCAGTTCAGCGGGGATGAAGCAGTCGAGGTAAGCCCAAAGATATCCGGGATGTTCAATATCTATAATATTCTTGCTGCAGCTTCCGTAGGTCATCTTTTCGGCATAGCTCCGATCCATATCAGACAGGCCGTCGAATCATTTTCGGGCGTGCCGATGAGACTGAAGGTGAAAGAGATGTCCGGCATGATCATTGTCCGCGATGTTTACAACGCGAATCCTGCTTCTATGGAAGCCGCCATCAGGGAAATGGTCAGAATCAGGAAAGGGAGGACTATCGCCGTTCTTGGCGATATGCTTGAGCTTGGGGTCTATGCAGAAGAGGCGCACCAAAAAATAGGCAGACTCCTTTCCGATCTGTCTGTCGATATCTTCATTGCCGTGGGGCCGCTCATGTTCATCGCCTCATCAGAATTCCACGGACACGTCTTCATCGCCAGGGATTCCGATGAGGCAGACAAATTGCTCAGGAACACTTTCAGGTCCGGTGATACCGTCCTGATTAAGGGTTCACGGGGGATGAGCATGGAAAGGGTACTCGACAACTGATGCTATACGATCTTTTCTATAGTCTGCACGACTGGTTCTCTCCCCTGAACGTCTTCAGATACATAACATTCAGAACGTCTCTGGCCGTAATGACCGCGATGCTTATTGCGCTCATATTCGGGCCGTGGGTAATCGTCCGCCTGAGGAGATTGAGCATGACCCAGCATGTACGGGATGACGGACCGAAAGCCCATCTGGGCAAAGAGGGTACGCCGACAATGGGAGGGATTCTCATAATTCTCTCTGTTGTCGTCTCGATCCTGTTCTGGGGAGATCTGAGGAACATCTACATCTGGACGATGATAGTTTCTCTTGTCGGGTTCGGGGCGATCGGATTTCTGGACGATTATCTGA